>JAZSRF010000046.1:0-8501 GCA_045538335.1 Clostridia bacterium
CACATAGAGAATTCTCCTTTAACGATAAAAAAATTATTTGTTTAATATATTATATATAACTACTTTAATTATAGCACTTTACATAACAATAGTCAAATATAATAATTTTTAAAATATGCTTAAAACACTAGTATATATTATTTTTTGTGATATAATATTAGTGTTAGTACTAAATATGTATTAACTAAGTAAATGTTGGTTACATTAATGTGTAACTTAATATATTAAAATTTTAATATGGAGGGATTTTATGATAAATGATACAGAAGTAAAAACTAAAGTATCGCCTTTTGCGGTGAGGGAAAACGAAGTAAAAGTATTTGATGGTAAGGAAGGATTTGCATCAATAAACCAAGTAGTTTTTAAAATGGATATGGGATATATTGGTGAAAATCACATAAAGGCATTAGAAGTTGTAAATGAATATGGATTTGTAACTTCAAGACAAGTAACACAAATACTAGAATTAAGAGGAAAATTAGAAGAAATTGAGCCTGGAAAAAGACAGGATAGAGTAGCTAAATGGCTAGAAGATTTAACAAAGTCTAAAGTGTTATCTAGATATGCTTTTGAAACAGAAGCAGGAAGAAGTTCATATAGAGTATATGCGTTAGAAAAAATAGCTACATATATATTAAAACAAAGAAATATAGTAACGTCTTGGCAACCAACAGATAATACTAAACCAGCTTATGCATTAAAAAGAAAACTTGCAGGTAACCAAATAATAATTGCATATATGACTAAAGTAGGAGCATTTGCAGAAGCAAATCCAAACCTATTATTGTTTTCTAAGAAATACAATGTAAAATTTAAACCAACAGGTGGACTTGTTAAATTAGATGATGGAAAGAATGAAATAAATTATGTATTTGAAGTTGTAAGAAGAAATGAAGACTGGCAAAATATGCTTGCTGAAAAGCTTCAACTATATGCAGATTTTTATGAAAACTTTGCAAAAAATGATGCCGGATTTTATGAATTGCCACAATTTGTATTTGTAGGTGAAGATGTAAATCACAATGCAGAAATATTTAGAATTGCTAAAAAAATAGGATTTAACATTAAAGATGAAGACATGTATTTTACAACAGATTTAGCACAATTAGAGGATACTCTTGAAAATACAATAAGTGTATTTGAGTTTGATAGTGAAAACAACAAATATAAACTTACAGCTAAATCTTTAGAAATATTAAAACCAGGACAAAATGATGATGCTAAAACAACAAAATTAAAAGCAAAAACATATAGTCCAAACGTTATAGTAGAATAATATTAATACCAGCTTGTAGAGACTCTTACAGGCTGGTATTTGTTAGAGGTGGATTATGAGAAGGGGAAATATAAACAATAAAGTTGAGAAAGAAAATATAGATATTGGACTAAATGAAAATGCGAATATAGATTTGAATGTAAATAATGATATTACTATAGATGTACAAAAGCAAGTAGAAAAAGATAATGTTAAACAAGAAAATAATAAAGAGCAACAAGTAAAAGGTAAGAATACAGTTAAAATAATCCTTTTAATTATAATTTGCGTTATTTTAATAGGAGTAACTGCTGGTTTATTAATTTACAAGTATAATAGCAATGTTATAAATATTGAAGATAAACCAAGTGTACTTGAACCAGAGAATAGTATAAAAGGAAATAGCAATGATGGTAAGTATCTAGTAGAATTTTCAGATACATATACATATAATCCTATTACTATAAAAGATGTTGAATATAAAGAAGGAAGCATAAAGATAGATGGTGAAAAACAAGACAAAGTAGCTGTATCTTATGTTCAAATATCTGGCTTAGTAAATACTGAAATACAAGATAAAATAAATAAAGAAATAAAAGATGCAGCATTTAGTTTAAATAAGAATTTAACAGCTAAGCAACAATACGGAACATATACTTCTGTAGAAGGAAACTTTGCTAATATTTTAAGTGTACAAATTAGTGCATATGTATATGAAAATAATGAGGCTGTTAAAGAGCAAGAAATTTTTTTGAATTTTAATCTTGCAACTGGTGAAAAAATCAAATTTTTAGATTTATTTGCAGATAATACGCCAATGAATTCAATAATATATGATTTAAAATATGAAGCTTTAGCTTGGGATACAGAAATTAATATGGATATGTCTGAAAAAGAGTGGGATAAGGCAACAAATATGGACAAAAGGGATACATCAGAATATGAAGATATTATACTTCAAGCTATAAATAGATACAAAAAATTAGATAAAGATAAAATAGAGTTTTTTGTTACACCTAATAGAATTGTTGCACATCTTGGAATAAATGAAGGTGGAGAAGTAGAAAGTTACGTAATAGATATATATAAATATGCAGAGTACATAACGTTGTTTAAAAAGTTTTTAACAGATAAAGTAATATATGAAAATATACCTAAAACGAAAGCTTTAGTATTTAATGACTATTTAGGATATATACCAGAGTATTACCAAACAGATAATTTGTTCCTATGCACATTAGATTGTTCACATTTTCAATATGAACAAGAAGTAGAACAAGATGAAATAGAAAAATATTCAAGTCAAGCTGTAAATATGAAAAAGAAACTACTCAAAGAATTTGAAGAAAAAATAGTAAATGAGGTAAAAAAGATAGCAAGTAAAAATAGTAAAAAAGGATATGTTGCAAGATTTTTACCATTCTCAAGTATAGACACATATAGTAATGATTATGGTGAAGAAGCAATTATTTGTATAAATTTTTACGGTGCACTTGAAGAAATGTCAAAAGAATATTTTGACTCAAATGTTTACAGACTACTTGCAAAACAAAATGCTTCACCAAAGGTTTCAATAGATGATGCTTTGGTAGGTGCACTAGATTATAACGATAAAAACATAAAAGATATATTATATGACAAAGACTACAAACCATTATTTGCACTTGATGCATATTATACTTTAGATGGAAAGTTTATAGCAAATAGTTATGAAGATGTTGAAAAATATATAGATAATAAATATAAAGAGGTAGAACAGGAAGTAGAAGTATATAAGGAGGGAAATATATGAAAAAGGGAATATCTAATAGGACTTTTGTAATAGTGTTAGCTATAGTGGTAGTACTATGCGTAGCAGCATATTTTTTAGTAGATAATTTTATTATTAAACCAAATTTAGAAAAAATAGATAACGTAGGAGAAACCGTTGGTTCAGAACAACTTTACACAATGGCTGCATTTCCAAAGATAGATGCATCACTTGCGACTCAACCTTTAACAGATGCAATAATAGCTAATTTTACAGGATTAGGCAAAGATAAAATAGTTACTAATTATTCTAACACTCATCCTGCGTATGTTAAATTAATAAATGATGAGGTGGATTTAATTGTAGTAACAGAGCCTTCAAAAGAAGAATTAGAACTTGCTAAACAAAAGGGAGTAGAACTTGAAGTAATACCTGTTGTAAAAGAAGGGTTTGTATTTTATGTGAATTCTAAAAATCCAGTAAATACATTAACCAAGGAACAAATACAAGGTATATATTCAGGTGAGATAACAAATTGGAAACAAGTTGGTGGAGAGGATAAAAAAATTATTCCTTATCAAAGACCTGTTAATTCGGGAAGCCAAACAGGAATGCTATCTTTAGTAATGACGGATAAAAAATTAATGGAGCCTAAAAAAGAAAACTTAATTGCAACAATGGCTGAAATTGTAAATTTAGTATCTCAATATAACAATGATGTAGATGCAATCGGATATTCATATTACTATTATGCAAAGACAATGTATGAAACAATAGATAATACGGTTGCAAGTAATATAAAATTCATTTCAGTAGATGGGGTAGAACCAAGCAATGAAAATATACAAAATGGTAATTATCCATATACAACAGCATATTATATTGTAATTAATAAAGCAGATGGTGAAAATAGTCCAGCTAGAGTTCTTGCAAACCAAATGCTAAGTACGAGAGGGCAACAAGTTGCTAAAGATGCAGGATATGTTCCAGTGAAATAAAATGTACAAAATGAACACAAAATAGAATGATACTTCTACTTTGTGTTTATTTTTATATATTTTCATTTTCTAATATATTTTCTACAGTTGTATCTATAATTCTATGAACAGCCTCAATACTATTGAATGCATTATGTGGGGTAATAACTACATTAGGCATTTTAGAAAGTAGTGTTGATTCAACAATTACCTTTGCAGCATTTTCTATAGGGGAATTAGATATATTTTCTTCAAATAGAAATTCTTCACCTTCTAAAACATCGAGTCCAGCACCATATATTTTGCCATTTTCGAGAGCATCTATAAGGTCAACATTATTAATAAGACCACCTCTTGCTGTGTTTATAATTATAATACCATCTTTCATTTTAGAAATTGTTTTTTTATCAATAATATGGTAAGTATGTGTATTAAGTGGAACATGAAGAGATATTATATCTGAAACTTTTAGCAGTTCGTCTAAAGGTAAATATTTGAAATTTATAAGTTCTGCCATAAAATTGTCTTTGTGTATATCATAAACTCTAACATGCATACCAAAGCTTCTGGCCATTCTCGCTACATGAAGTCCAATTCTACCACCACCAATAATTCCAATTGTTTTATCTTTTAAATCAAATCCCATAAGCCCTGTTGTAGAAAAATTACCACGGGCTGTTTCTATATATGACTCATGAATTTTGCGAGACAGTGATAACATAAGTGCAAAGGTGTGTTCAGCGACCGTATTTTCACCATACAATGCAACATTTTTTACTTGGATATTTTTAGAATTAGTATAGTTTAAATCTATATGGTCAGTACCTGTAGACCTTGTTGCAATGAGTTTTAAATTTGTACATTTATCTATTATTTTTTCATCGACTTTAGAATGAATAAATACAGAAATAACGTCACTATCTAAATACTTTTCTTGTTCAATGTTTTGAATTGTTTCTTCAAAAAATCTTAAAGAATGGCCACTTAAATTTTTGCTAAACCTTTCTTTTTCAATATCGTTTATTTCAAAAAATGTAATTACCATATAATCACCATAAATAGTATATGTTTTAATATAGCTGTTATACAATTAACAAATATAAAATATAAAATAAAAAATAAGATCACGTATTAAAGATATCAGATTTGACATATGTAGTATAATATTTATATTAACATAAATTTATTCTATGCAATAATTTGTAAAGGGGAAAAAGTAATATGGAAGAGATAGTGCGTAGAGCGGATGTTATTGCTAAAACTGAACCGTTAACGGAAGAAACTTTATTAAAAGAGATATTCGGATTTCAGGAGAATACATTTAGACTTAGAAAGAAAAAGAAATATGTTTTAAAGCAAGTAAAAAGTATAATAAGGAAATATACAAGGAGTACTAGTTATTTTGTTTTTGACAAACAATGTATAATATATTGTATTATTCGTTTGTATAACGAGAAAGTTATATATGGTTACAATTTTAAGTGGGCTTGGGAAGTGTACTTGTCTAGAATTGTTTTACAATATAAATATTGGTATGTTGAAAATAAAATTAATGAAATACAACGTGCATTTATAGTAGTATAATAAAAGTTTTGTAATGGGTGGTGAAAAACTTGAAAAACCATATAGTACCAGGACTTAATTGGACTTGTATAGAAAATATTGCTAAAGATGAACTACTTACTAAAGAGGTCTTAATAAGAGAAGTTATAAAACGTTGCAATTCATTTGTAATTCAAATACCTAAAAGAAAAATATTCAAGCATGTGAGAAAAATAATGCAGGAATATCATCTTACAGAACAAGAAGTAGTCTATATCTTTTTAAGATTATATTTTTCTGGAGCGGTAAAAAACTTTAACTTTTCAAAAGCTTTTTATGAATGTATGGGTCTTTTGATAAAATTATGGATGATAAGATACTATACTTTAATAGATAAGTATCAGCAGGAAAAAATAATAGTATAACCAAAAGGAAACTAGGTATGAGAGATGCAGATGTAATTGCTACGACAGTACCACTGACTACTGAACTGCTAATTGAAAAAGTTTTCGGTGAATGTAGAATGACTTTAAAAATAAAAATAAGAAAAAGAGATCTTATTAGATTCATAAATGAAACTATAAATAATCCTAGGTCTTTTAGCAACGACAAGCCGTTTGTTATATACTGTATGTTAAGATTATGGTATGAGGGTAGAGTAGAGGATTTTAATTTTAGAGCTTCATGGGAAACTTCACGGTTCAGATGCTTGCTTTCGTACACAAGGTGGTATTATAATTTTATAGCGGATAAGCAAAATCAAACAATTGTTGTATAGATAAAGGTGGTAAAATTACCATCTTTATCTATTTAAAAGCTTTTCTAAAATTTGAACAGCATTAGAAGCAGCCCCTTTACGTATATTATCTGCAACTACCCACATATTAATTCCATATTGAATGGAGTTATCTCGTCTAAGTCTACCTACAAATACTTCATCTTTATTATCTGCAAATGAATTAAGAGGATAAATGTTAAGGTTTGGTTCATCTAAAACGACAATTCCTGGATAAGTAGCAAGTTGTTGTTTTAATGTAGCTATATCGAAATCATTTTCAAGTTCTATATTAATGCTTTCACTATGTGAATTCATAACAGGAACTCTAACACAAGTAGCACTAACAGGAAGATAAGGTATATTTAAAATTTTTCTTGTTTCATTTACCATTTTTAATTCTTCTTTAGTGTACCCATTTTCCTCAAAACTATCTATATGAGGGATACAATTGTTATATATTTTATGAGGAAATTTATTTTCCTTATAACCATATGAAGTATATATTAAATCATCTATACCTTTTTTACCAGCACCAGATACGGCTTGGTAGGTAGAATAAATTACTCTTTTTATTCCATAGTATTTATTTAAGACGTAAAGAGGAAGCATAGCTTGTATAGTTGAACAATTTGGATTTGCTATAAGTTTAGCATTACCAATAGTATCAAAATTTACTTCTGGAACAATTAGAGGAACATCTTCATCCATTCTGAAAGCACTGCTATTATCTATAACAGTTGTTCCGTTTTCTACAAACTCTTTAGCATATTCTTTAGAAATAGCTCCTCCAGCAGAGAATAACGCATAATTAAAAGCACGTTTTGGTACATTGTGAGTTAATTCTTCTATAATATATTCTTTATCCATGAATTTAACTTTTTTCCCCTTAGAATTTTTTGATGCAAATAAATAATATTCATCAATAGGAAGATTTTTTTCTTCCAACACTTTTAAAAATGTACTACCAACTAGTCCTGTAGCACCAACAATTGCACAAGTTATCATAAAAATCACCCTAAAACATTATATTTAATATAAATAATTTTATTACAGATATTAACTTTCTAATTTGGAAATAAAAAGAAGAAAAATAGATAAAATGTTTCTTTTTTGGAAATAACATGGTATAATATATATTGTATAAAAAGGAAGTGGAATTGTGGATTTAGGAAAAAAAATAAAATCATATAGAGAAAGTAAAAAAATGACACAAAAAGAAATTGCTGAAATACTAGAAGTAGAAGCTACGACAGTTTCAAAATATGAAAAGGGAATGTTAGAACCAAGTATAGAATCTTTAAAAAGATTATCAAATATATTTGGTGTAACAATCGATGAACTATTGAGCCTAGATGAAACCGATTTTGATATATCAAAAATAAATATATTACAGGCATTAAGAGAACAAAAAGAAATGAGATTAAAAGGTAATTTATATTATAATACTCAAATTATATTTGCATATAACACAAATCATATTGAAGGAAGTAAGCTTACAGAAGACCAAACGAAGAATATATATGAAACAAATACGTTACTTTTTGAAAGTAATACAATTGCTAGTGTAGATGATATCATTGAAACAGTAAATCATTTTAAACTAGTAGATTATATGTTAGATGTAGCAGACAAAAAGTTAACGGAAGATATGATGAAAGAATTTCATAAAATATTAAAAGCGAGTACTTCAGATAGTGCAAAAGAGTGGTTTAATGTTGGAGAATATAAAAAACTAGCAAATGAAGCTGGTAGCATGAATACAGTGCAACCCAAAGATGTAGAAAAACATATGATAAAACTACTAGAATGGTATAATTCATTAGAAAAAGTTACTATGTTAGAAATTATAGAATTTCATTCTAAATTTGAAAAGATTCATCCGTTTCAAGATGGTAATGGAAGAGTGGGAAGAATAATTGCATTTAAAGAATGCCTTAAGAACAATATAATTCCATTCATTATTTTAGATAAGGATAAATTATTCTATTATAGGGGACTTAAAGAGTATCAAAGTAATAGAGAAAAAGGATATTTGATAGATACTTGCCTAAATGCTCAAGATCAATATGCGGGTTTAATATATAAATATTTAAGGGAATAAGTTTTAAAATGCAATATAATAATTTCAAAGTGCAATTTTTGCACTTTGAAATTTATTTAATTCTATTAATAATACTTTGTATTTTATCTAAAGCATCA
>JAZSRF010000027.1:0-26562 GCA_045538335.1 Clostridia bacterium
AAACTAACGAAGAATATGATGATGTTTTTGTGACTAAAGACGACCTTAAAAAACAAGAATTTGAGAACTCACTTCTTGTTGTGGTAGATACACACAAAGCAAGTTATTTAGCAGCTCCAGATTTGTTAGAAGAGTTTGATAAGATAGTTGTAATAGATCATCACAGACGTGGACCGGAGTTTATAGAAAATACAATTTTAACATATCACGAAGTATATGCTTCATCTACTTCAGAATTAGTTACAGAACTTTTAATGTATCTGGATGAAGTAAAACTTACAGCAAAAGAAGCAGAAGCAATATTTAGTGGAATAGTAATAGATACTAAAAACTTCACATTCAAAACTGGTGTTAGAACGTTTGAAGTATCTGCTTACCTTAAGAAAACAGGTCTAGATATAACAGAAGTAAAACACGTTTTCCAAAATGATTTTGAAACCTATATGGCAAAGGTAAACATTGTTAAGGAAGCAGAAATTATAGACGGGAAGATAGCAATGTCTGTATGTAGTGAGCAACACGAAAACATGTCTGTAATAGCAGCACAAGCAGCAGATGAATTATTATCTATTACAGGTGTACTTGCATCCTTTGTTCTATGCGAAATAGATAATGTAATTATGATATCTGGCCGTTCGTTAGGAGACATTAACGTTCAAGCAATATTAGAAAAACTTGGCGGTGGTGGTCATTTAACATTTGCTGGAGCACAAATTGCAGGTGTTACATTAGAACAAGCTAAAGAAAAATTACTGGGAATAATAGAAGAATATTCAGTAAAAGATTAATTTAATAATAAATAAAAAATACAATAAAATTTTTAAAAATAGGAGGTATGTTATGAAAGTTGTACTTACAGAGAATGTAAAAGGAATTGGTAAAAAACTAGATGTAGTAAATGTAAGTGAAGGGTATGCAAGAAACTATTTAATACCAAGAAAACTTGCAAAACCTGCAGATAACAAATCCTTATCTGAAGCAAATACAAAAAAAGAAGCAATAAAATTTAAACAAGATACAGAAAGAGATTTGGCTTCAAAGAAAAAAGAACAAATAGAAAAAGTAACACTAGAATTTAAACTAAAAACGGCTGAAGGTGGCAAACTATTTGGAAGTGTTACATCAAAAGAAATAAGCGATGAACTAAAAGCTAAAAGTGGTATAGAAGTAGACAAGAAAAAAATAATACTAGAAGATGCAATTAAAATGATAGGCACATATACTGCAAAAGTTAAATTATACGAAGGAATAACAGCAAATTTAAAAGTAAATGTATTAGAAAAATAGAGGAACGCTTATGAGTAAAGAAGTAGTAACAAGCAAAATTCCGCCTAGTGACGTTGCGGCTGAACAAGCTGTTCTAGGTTCAATGCTTGTAGATAAAGAAGCAGTAATAAAAGCAATAGAATTGTTAAAACCAGCAGATTTTTATAGACAAGATAATGGGGAAATATTTGCAGCCATGGTTGATGTTTATGCAAAAGGTGACCCAATTGATTTCTTAACAGTAAGAGAAGCACTAAAGCTTAGAAACGCGTTAGAAAAAGTTGGTTCAGATGCATATTTATCTTCATTAATAGACAATGTGCCAACAACATCAAACGTAGATGCATATATTAAAATTGTTGAAGAAAAAGCAACATTAAGGTCGCTAATTAAAGCTGCAAATGATATTATATCTTATGGTTATGCTGAGACAGAAGAAGTAGACAAAATTATAGATATGACAGAAAAAAGAATATTTGATGTGTTACAAAATAGAAATGCAAAAGGATATTCAAGTATTAAAGATATATTAGTAGATACATTTGATGCTATAGAAAAACTATACAGTAGCAAGTCTAATGTGTCTGGTATGGAAAGCGGTTTTAAAGATTTAGATGTAAAAACATCTGGACTTAACAACTCAGACTTAATAATAGTTGCGGCAAGACCTGCCATGGGTAAATCTGCATTTGCATTAAACATAGCAACAGCAGTAGCTAAAGCAGGTGTACCAGTTTTAATATTCAGCCTTGAGATGTCTAAAGAACAAATGGTAAACAGAATACTTTGTTCCGAAGCACAAGTAGATAGTATGAAAGTAAGAACTGGTAAGCTAGACACAGACGACTGGGTAAAACTTGGAAAAGCTAGTGGAGACTTAGCAGAAACTCCAATATATATAGACGATACACCAGGTATGACTGCAGTAGAACTTAGGGCAAAATGTAGAAAAGCAAAACTAGAAAAAGGACTAGGATTAGTTGTTATAGACTATCTTCAACTTATGGAAGGTAGAAAAGCCGGTGAAAGCAGACAACAGGAAATATCTGAAATAAGTAGAGCGTTAAAGATTTTAGCAAAAGAAATAGATGTACCGGTAATTGCTCTTTCACAATTAAGCCGTGCTGCTGAGCAAAGACCAGACCATAGACCAATGCTTAGTGACCTTCGTGAATCAGGGTCAATAGAGCAAGATGCGGATATAGTTATGTTTTTATATAGAGATGACTATTACAACCCAGAAACAGAAAAGAAAAACGTAGCAGAAGTTATAATTGCAAAAAACAGACAAGGTTCAACTGGAACAGTAGAGCTTGCTTGGTTACCACAATACACAAAATTTGCAAATTATTATAACGGTTAGGAGATAAATGGATAAAATACTTGAACAAGTAAAAAAGAATATTTATGATAACAACCTAATTGAAGATGGTGATGTCATAATAGTTGGAGTATCGGGAGGACCAGACTCGGTATTCCTTTTGCATGCTTTAAGTAGTTTAAAACAACAAATAAAAAAAGAAAAAAACATTAATTATACATTACACGCAGCACATATAAACCATATGGTGCGTGAACAAGCAGAAGCATCGCATGATGCAAATCTTGCAAAAAGACTTGCGGATAGGTATAATGCAACATTCCATTTGCTAAAGATAGACGTTGTAGCTGAAGCAAAAAGACTTAAAATAGGAACAGAAGAATGCGGCAGAAATATACGTTATGAATTTTTTGAGAAAGTTAAAAAAACTGTAGGTGGCACAAAAGTTGCGGTTGCACATAACGCTGGAGATAATGCTGAAACAATAATATTAAACTTTGTTCGTGGTGCTGGAATTAATGGATTAAGCGGAATGGATATAAAATCTAGCGGAAACGTTATAAGACCAATATTAAATATTTCTAAGAAAGACATATTAGAATATTTAAATGCAAATAATATAGAATATGCAATAGATAAAACAAATCTTGAAAATGATTATACAAGAAATAAAATAAGAAACGATTTAATACATAAAATAGAAACAGAGTATAATCCTAATATAATAAATGCATTAAATAGAATGGCAACAATAAACAAACTTGACTTAGAGATTATACACGAAGCTGTAGAAGAAAAGCACAAAGCATTAAATGTGAAGAAAGAACAAGACAAAATATATATTAGCACAAAAGAGTTTAACAAAAATTCTACAGCTATGAAGTATCAATTAATAAGAAGAATAATAACTGAGTTATGTGGCAATATTCAATGCGTTGAGATGATACATATTAAAGATACGTGTAAACTTATCGAAGCAAGTATTACTGGTAAGCAATATATATTAGGTAATAAATATAAAGTTGTAATAGAAAAGAAAAATATAGCAGTGTTTGTCAAGAATGTGTAAATAAACACATAATTATTGAATAACTGCAAATGTTATGTTAGAATTGTAGGACAGAAATTAGGAGGAGCAAAATGAAGAAGACAGGATTTTTTAGAGGGATATTAAGCTATGTTTTAATTATAGGGATAGTTATAATGCTTATATCTTCATTAAATGAAAGTGCAAGCAAACAGATAGATTACACAACGCTTATGTCTAAAATAGAAGCTGGTGAAATTAAATCAGTATCGCTATCTTACGATAGAACAGCAGCTACTGTTGTATATAAAGATGATACTGTAAAAAGAACAGTTACAATACCATCTAACACATCATTTATGGATGCGATAGAGGATAATATAAAAGCGGGAGAATTTGAACTTAAAGTTGAAGAAGAATCTGGATGGTCAATATTCTTAAACTGGTTACCAACAATTGGACTTGGAATTTTGACACTACTTATGCTATTTGTAATGATGCAACAAATGGGTGGCGGTAATAACAAAGCTTTAAGTTTTGGAAGAAATAGAGCAAGACTTAGCAATCCAAACAATCCTAAAAAAATCACTTTTGATAACGTAGCGGGACTTAAAGAAGAAAAAGAAGAACTTGCAGAGATAGTAGATTTCTTAAAAGAACCTAAAAAGTTCAAAGACATGGGTGCAAGAATACCAAAAGGAATACTATTAGTTGGTGGCCCAGGTACAGGGAAAACACTTCTTGCAAAAGCTGTTGCAGGAGAAGCTAAAGTACCATTCTTCACAATAAGTGGTTCGGATTTTGTTGAGATGTTTGTTGGTGTCGGTGCATCACGTGTTAGAGATTTGTTTGAAGAAGCAAAGAAACTAAATCCATGTATAGTATTTATAGACGAAATTGATGCAGTTGGACGTCAAAGAGGAACAGGCCTTGGTGGAGGACACGATGAAAGAGAACAAACATTAAACCAATTACTTGTTGAAATGGATGGCTTTGGAACTAATGAAAACATTATAGTAATGGCTGCAACAAACAGACCAGATATACTTGACCCAGCACTTTTAAGACCAGGCCGTTTCGATAGACAAGTGGTTGTAGGAGAGCCGGATGTTAAAGCAAGGGAAGAAATATTAAGATTACACGCAAAAGGCAAACCTTTTGTTGAATCAGTAGATTTCAAAGTAATAGCTAAAAACACATCAGGATTTTCTGGTGCAGACCTTGAAAATATGGTTAATGAATCAGCGCTTTTAGCAGCTAGAAAAAATAAAAAACAAATAGATATGATAGATATGGAAGAAGCACTAGTTAAAGTTATGATGGGACCTGAAAAACGTAGTAAAGTTATATCAGATAAAGACAAAAAGCTTACTGCATATCACGAAGCAGGTCATGCTATAGTATCTAGATTTTTGAAAAACCACGATACAGTTCACCAAATTTCTATTATACCAAGAGGTATGGCTGGTGGATACACAATGTATAAACCAAATGAAGACAAGACATATGCTTCGAAACTGGAGATGGAAGAACACATAGTATCACTTCTAGGTGGTAGAGTAGCTGAAAAACTAGTTCTAGACGATATTAGTACAGGTGCTTCAAACGATATTGAAAGAGCATCTAAAATTGCTAGAAATATGGTTACACGTTATGGTATGAGTGATAAATTAGGACCAATAACATTTGGTGTAAGCCAAGAAGAAGTATTCCTAGGACGTGACTTTGGTAGCCAAAGAAATTACAGTGAAAAAGTTGCATCTGAAATTGATGAAGAAGTTAAACGTATTATAACAACAGCTTACGATAAAGCAGAAGAACTTCTAAAAGAAAATATGGATAAACTTCATAAGACAGCAGAATTACTACTTGAAAAAGAAAAGATTGATGCAGATGAATTTGATGCAGTATTTGGTGTTATAAAAGAAGAGCCTAAACAAGAAGAGGTTAAAGTAAAAGAACAACCTCAAGATGAAAAAGAAGTAAAGGTAACAAAAACGCGTAAAAAGAAAACGGATATATAAGATAACAACACACAAAACAAACCAGATGTTCAATTTGAACATCTGGTTTAATGTTATACAGCCAAAATCATATGTTTGCAAAAGGTTACTTGTCTTCTTTTTTCTCTGTCAACTCAGCATATTTATCTAAAGCCGGGGCAGATTTTATAGCACTTATAAAGTTGCGATTAACAAACCCACCTTTTTGTCTTAACCTCGGAGTTCGAGCCTTAGGTATAAATATTCTGCCGTCATTTGCAGAAAAGTCAAAATACTTACTCATAGTTCACCTCGTACGGTATTAATTGAATTCAACTAGTTCAGCGAGACAATTAGATGTTTCGCATAATTTCAAACAGCCTATCTTCTTTGAGCCCTGAAATATCGCCACTGTTTTTAGCAATATAAGAATGGAAGATAGATACCGCATCTTGTAAGGCTCCATCATGTGTATAGCATTTAATATCACTAGTAAAACCTGTTGTGCGGATTTGGAACATTTCTAGTTTGCCAGAATATCTAAAAGGCAGAACGTTGCTATCGAAGTAATGGTCGGTGCAAGCAATTAATTCACAGCCATCGCTTACTATATCCGTAAGCTTTGTGCTTAGTTCGCTGCCGTAATACACCTTGTCTTCAATGGAATTTAAAATACGAGGAAGACCTATTAACCAAACAGTACCATCAGTAGTAAAATGTTCTCTATCGCCATGCCTAGTTTCTTGAGAACAAAAATCAGAAACATAGAATTTTCTTAAAGCATAGTTTTTCTTGCCTATATTTGAAAGTTTAACAAGCAAATTCATAGCCAAGTCTATATCGTTTATGGCATCAGAGCTTTCGCATTTGACACCTTTTAATTCGTTATCTACTACCCAAAGGAATGTTTGCAGAGGTTTAACCTTGTCTGCAATTTGTTCTGCAATTTCTTTGCGATTATATGACTGGGAATAAGCGTAGGCTAATCTTTGAATTTCTTGAACAGTTGCACAAAACTTATCCAAATCTTCCCGGGTAATATCTGCAAAGGTGAAATTTCCAAGTCCTTTTTCTTTTACTTTTGCAACAAAATCCTTCATATTATACCTCCTTAATAATTAGCAACTACTAATGATGTAATGTTAATGCCAAGTTCTGCGAAAGTTTTTACTTTAAAGTTGTCTTTAGCATCACAGTAATTATCTTTATCATTTGTGCCAATAGCACAAATTTCACCAGAATTAAAAATAATAGTTACCCTAGAACCATCGAAAATATGGTTTAATGCAAGATGATGTTTAAGAATATTTACTACATCTCTAGAATCCTCAAAAGAGTCGCTTAAAGTTACGCAAATACGATTGTTTTCGCTGCAAAGCGGGCAATCCTCCAATTTTATTATCCAAGTAAATTTTTCATAGTTGGGTGGAAAACGGTAAAGATTTTCATAAAATCGTACTGTTGCTGTTGTGATATATGTTATGCCTTCTTTCATTTTTTATCCTCCTAAATTTAGTTAGAATATACTTTAATAGCAGACACATTATATCATAAAGTGACATAAAAATCAAGTGATTACAATTATATATCAAATACAATAAAAAGTATTAAAATAAAAGTAATGTGTTGCAAATAAAAAATGTATATAATATAATATGAACGTGGAAAGATATTCTCCGGGAGGAATATATGGAAAATGTACTAATGAATAAATTTGAAATAGTAGATATGCCAGGAATGAATACATTAGCATTTGTGGTGGAAGAAAATGAATCCGAAGTAATAAGTGGGCAGACATATTACTCATTACAAAAACTAGATCATACAGACAAAGAACTGGAAGGAAAAATAACAAAAGAATTCTTTGTTGTAAATGATGCAGATGGAATGCAAGATATAGTGCTTCTAACACTTACCAAGAGCAAGGCCATACTTAGTACAGCTTTGCTTGATAGAAATGGTTTGACGCCAACAGAAGATAAGTTGCCTCTATCTTACGGCAGTCTATATGATGATAGTAATATACAATATAAAGAATTTACATATACACAAAATTTAAAAAGAAGATTTGCTATTATAGATACAACGAGCTGTGAAGAAGTAAAACCTACTTTATACAGAGATGATATAACAGGTGAAATAAAAGGTAAATGTAAATTGTTACCGCTAAGACCTTATGTTGTTTTGGAAATAAAGGATAATTTTAATAGAGGTGCAGTTGTAGCAACAGATGGTAAAAGAATAGAAGCTATGAGTCACGGGAAAGTGAAAATGCCTGAACATGATTTAGAAAGAAAAGATATTGACATTGATGTTTTAGGCGATGATGACTTAATAGTGTAAAGGAGTAACTTATGATAAATTGGATTAAAGAGAATAAATGGAAGATATTAATAGTAGTGGTTGCATATTTGGTAGTATGTGTATGCCTTTTAGGTGGGCTTATGACATCTTACCAGTTTGCAGATGAATCTCTTAGTTTTTTTGAAAGATTAGGCTTAGCTACAGAAAGCTGGACAACATATGCATTAAATCCGTTCAAGGTAATAGGTACAATGTTTGATGGTGGAGATTTGCAACAAACATACTTAATACTATGTGGTGGTGTGCTAGTAGCATTTATATGGATGTCAGCAAAATTAATTGCAAATTCTAGAAGAGACCACGATTATCAAGGTGAAGAACATGGTTCAAGTGCTTGGAGTAAAGGTGGAGAAGAGTATAGAAAATTGCCAGACGGTTCTCAAATATTAAATAAAACAGATGGATTTATATTAAGTAGACACCATTATTTAGGAACAGATCCTAAAAAAGTAAAAGTAAATAAAAATGTGCTTGTCTTTGGTGGCTCTGGTTCGGGTAAATCTGCTGCTTATGTAAAACCAAATATATTACAAAAACTTGGTTCTTATGTAATAACTGACCCTAAAGGTGAATTATATAGAGAAACATCAGGATACTTAAAAGCAAGTGGATATGAAGTAAAAGTATTAAACCTTGTAGATACAGAATACAGTAATAGATATAATCCTTTAGCACATATTAGAGATTATTCTGACGTAGATATAATAGCACATACAATAGTTGCTGGTGGCGAAGGAGATGGTGGCGGAAAATCTGCTGACCCATTCTGGGATAATACAGCCAAGATGCTACTTAAAGCTTGTATTTACTATGTTATATCTGTTCTTCCAGAAGAAGAAAGAAACTTATCTAGCTGTCTTAACATAGTAAGAGCAGGTGGATCTGATGAATCTATTTTTGATAGACTATTTGTAGGAGAATTAAAACCTGATCATCCAGGGAGAAAAGAATATGAAGGTATTAGAGTTGGTGCAGATAAGACAAAACAAAGTATAGCAATATCTTTAGTTTCAAAATTATCTCACTTCGACAGCCCTAATATGCAAAGATTAACAACAACAAATGACATAGATTTTGAAGATCTTGGAGAAAAGAAAGTAGCGCTTTACGTTATATCTCCAGATTCTCACTCAACATATAACTACATATTAACAATTTTCTATGGACAATTACTACAAAGATTATATGCTTTAGCAGATAGATGTGGTGGTGCGTTACACCAACCAGTATATCTATTACTAGATGAGTTTGCAAACATAGGTAAAATACCAGACTTTAACCAAAAATTAAGTACAAGAAGATCAAGACTTATATCTATGAGTATTATAGTACAAAGTATAGAACAATTAATAGATTTATATAAAGACTTACATGAAAATATAATAGCTAACTGTGACACTCAGTTATTCTTGGGTTCTCAATCTATAAAGACTTGTGAATATTTTTCTAAGAGTTTAGGACAAACAACATTAACATTCCAAAGTAAATCTAAAAATAGAGATGAGAAAGACACAAAGACACAAGGTTTTTCATACAGCGAACAACGTCAAGGTAGAGAGCTTATGACAATAGACGAATTAAAACGTATGCCATATGATGATATGATAATATTAATACGTGGTTTAAAACCGATCTATACTCAAAAAGCATGGTATTATAAACACCATCCTGAAAGAGAGAATGCAAGACGTTATGAAATAAAAGACATAACAGAAATGCCAAAACCAGAAGGTGCTCCTATTAAGACTATGGATGTTGAAAAACACATAAACGATAGATTAAAAAGAGCAAGAGAAGTTGCCAATAGTGTTAAAACAAATAATTCTGATGTTGAAATTGATGTTGGTGCAAGTGCAATAGATAATGCAAAACAAGCTGTACAACAACCACAAGCGGTAGATTTACAAAAAGAATTAGAGAAGAAGTTTGATGAATTATTTGGAACAAATAATAACAACAAACCTCAAGAATAAATAAAAAATTAAATAAAATAGTTCTAAAAATACAAATCAATTCATATATATATCTTAGGTGATGTATATTGAATAAAAGATTTGTATTTTTTTATGCCTTTATTTGTATGTTATTATTAGTAATTTCAATATATATTGCAAATAATTTGGACAAGGCGCAGGCAAAATATGAAAAAGAGCAACAAAACAAACAAGAAATAATTCAAATAACAAAATATATTGAAGATAATAAAATCAAAGACAATATAAAAGTGAAAATAACAAGTACAGGTGAGATTAAAGAGCTTACGGTAAATGAGTATTTAAAAGGAGTATTACCATCAGAAATGCCACCAGAATATGACATAGAAGCATTAAAAGCGCAAGCTGTGGTGGCAAGAACGTATTTGTATCAAAAGATGGTAGCAGGAGGACACGGTGATGCAGATATTTGTGACAGTGCTTCCCATTGCCAAGCATATTATAGTACAGAAAGGATACTTCAGATTTGGGAAAAGAGTAAAGGTTGGGATAAAGAAACCAGAGATATACACGCAAAAAAAGTGGCTGAGGCAGTGGAACAAACGGAAAATATAGCAGTTACATACAAAGACAAATATATACGAGCATATTTTCATGCTTGTAGTGGTGGTAAGACAGAAAATGTATCTAACATATGGGGTAAGCAAAATATTCCTTATCTTGTTTCTGTAGAGAGTTTGGGAGAAGAAGATTATAAAAACTATAGTAGCAAAGTAAAACTTGATGCAAGCGAGCTTCAAACAAAATTAAATGATGAACAAAGTATAAAATGTAATATAAATGTGGATAGGGGGGATATAGTTAAGATTTTAAGTTACACAGATACGGGTAGAGTGGATAAAGTTGAAATTGGTGGAGTTATATATACAGCTGAAAAGTTAAGAACATTACTTGGTTTGAGGTCAACAAATTTTAATGTGGAATATGAAAATGGTGAAATTATATTTAAGGTAACAGGTAACGGACACGGTGTAGGTATGAGTCAAGTTGGTGCAAACTATTATGCCAAACAAGGATATACTTTCGATGAAATAATTACTCATTATTATACAGGAGTGGATGTTACATATATAAATAGGGAGGATAAAACAAATGAAACTTAATAAACAAAAGATAGCAGAAATAAAACAAAGGATGAAAAACATTAAAGATAAAATAGCAGGAGATAAAACAGAAAAGGTACCAAAGAAATACTACGCACTACTTATACTAATGTTAATGCTTGGTATGGTAACATTGACTAATAATATAAAACAGTATAACGAAGTGAATAGAGAGGATTATGTAGAATACAATTTGAATGAACAAGCCGCAGATTCAGATGATGTAGATGTTGAAAGCTATATAACCGATCAAAGCAGCATAAGTACAAATACATCTAACATAGATGAGGCAATTGAAACATTAGCTTCAAATGTAAATAAAGAGCAAAGCAAAAAAGAAACAAAGTATATAATGCCAATACATGGCGAATTTTTAAAAGAATATGCTACAGAAAAACTAGTATATTCTGAAACATTAGGAATGTGGAAAACACATCCAGGAATAGATATAAAAGCAAATTTAAATGATAACGTAAAGTCCGCAAGTGATGGTACAGTGCAAACAGTAGAAAAAGACAGCTTTTATGGAAATGTAGTAAAAATAACAGATAATGCAGGATACATGTTTGTATATAGTAATCTAGATAATAATATTCAAGTAAAACAAGGTGACAGTGTAAAACAAGGGGATATAATAGGAACAGTTGGAGTATCGGCTATGGGTGAGCTTCAAGACGAAACACATCTTCACTTTGAAGTTATAAAAGATGGAATGCAAGTTAATCCTTTAGATTTAATAAACTAGGGAATAATTTGAGATTCGCTGAATATGATAATAGTAACGAGGTGATAATTGTGTTTGAAAACGATATAGAAGAAAGAGTGAAAGCCTTAGCAAGTTATATTATAGAGACAGGAAGTACTGTAAGGGCTGCAGCAACTAAATTTAACGTATCTAAGTCGACTGTGCACAAGGATATATCTGAACGACTTGAAAAAATAAATCCAGCATTATGGAAAGAAGCTAAGCAGGTTTTAGAGCATAATAAAGAGGAAAGACATATACGCGGTGGAATGGCAACTAAAATAAAATATGAAAGTAAAAGAGCTTAAACAAAACTCTCATCTCAAATTTTGGGGTGAGATTATTTTTGTCCAAATCCTACTTTATTCTACATTTCTATTGCAAATGAAACAAAAATGTAATATAATTGTCACATAAAGAAAGGGGAAGGCATATGACATTTGGACAAGATATAGGCATAGATTTAGGAACGGCAACAATACTTGTACACGTTAAAGGTAAAGGCATTATTTTAAGAGAACCTGCTGTTGTAGCAATAGATAAAAATACAAATGAAGTGTTGGCTGTTGGACAAAATGCAAGAAAAATGTTAGGCCGTACTCCTGGAAATATAGTAGCTATAAGACCTATGAAAGATGGAGTCATTTCAGATTATACAGTAACAGAAAAAATGCTTAAATATTTTATTTCTAAAGTATCTGATAGGTCTATAATTTCACCAAGAATTATGATATGTGTTCCTTCTGGTGTAACAGAAGTAGAGAAAAAAGCGGTAATAGATGCAGCAAATCACGCTGGGGCAAGAAAAGTTTATCTTATAGAAGAACCTATTGCAGCAGCTATTGGTGCAGGAATAGACATTACTAAACCATACGGTACAATGATAGTAGATATTGGTGGTGGAACAACAGACATTGCAGTAATTGCACTTGGCGGTGCAGTTAGAAGCACGTCAATTAAAGTGGCAGGAGATAAATTTGATGAGGCCATTATAAAATACATAAAGAAACATCACAGCATTATAATTGGAGAAAGAACAGCAGAAGAAATAAAGATAAATATAGGTTGTGTTTATCCAAGAACAACCACTGAAAAAATGAATATTAAAGGAAGACACTTAGTATCCGGTTTGCCAGTTGAGATAGAGGTTACATCAGATGAAATGCTAGAAGCTTTATCTAATTCTGCAAACCAAATAATAGAAGCCATACACGGTGTTTTAGAAATAACTCCACCGGAACTTTCTGCAGATATAAGTGATAGAGGAATATATATAACTGGTGGTGGTGGTTTAATCTACGGATTAGACAAATTAATAGAAGAAAGAACGCATATTCCAGTTATGGTAGCAGAAGATGCAGTTTCTTGTGTTGCTATGGGAACAGGAAAAGCATTAAATCATATAGAGTTATTAGAAACGGGAAATACAATAAAGATTAAGAAGTTTTAGTAAAAATTGCTAAAGCTTTTTATTTTTTCTTTAATATGTTTATATGGCATTAAAGCTGTAATTTTCGTTTGACTTTTAGTGATATAAATTGTATAATGTACTCAAATTAAACGTAAAAGTTTAGTAATTAATAAACTTATGAAAAGAGGTATTTATATGTTGTGTAACAAGAAGAAACGGTACTCTATTTATAAAAGGCAGAGATACAGCAACCAGGTGCAGCATTATTTAAACTGTCACGGATTTGAAATTGTACAGCGTATTTACAATGGTTCGTTAAGTACGCACGGTTTAACCGAACGGGGAGTTAGTGAGACGTTAGTTGGGATTTATCCTATCGCACCTTGGGTAGATAAAGATAACATCATTGAACAATTTGTTTCTATGATGGAAGAAGTTGGTTATTCGTTTTCTCGAGATGAGCAGGGTGAATACAGCTTCAAAGATGAAAACATATATGGGGCAATTGTACGCAACCATTTGAAGTTTAGTGGTTGCCGTATATTGGAAGCTCTTTCGGATAGTTGTAACAACTATGACGGAAGGATTACATATTTCCAAGCTCATATTATACTTGGAACAGGGTATCCCAAAGCCCCCTTTGTGAACAAAGCAGATATGCGTGCTTGCATAATCTTGTTCCTTAAAGAAACGGGAATTCCGTTTAAATTTGATGATACATATTTGTATTTTCCGTAAAAATTAAGACCTAGCATTAATTTGCTAGGTCTTTTACTGTTGAGAAATTTGTAGTTTTATGTTAAAATATATAACGTAAGGATGTGGAACAATGAAAAAAATGGAATTATTAGCTCCAGCAGGGAGTTTGGAAAAAGCAAAAGTTGCCTTTTTATATGGTGCTGATGCGGTATATGCAGGAACAGCAAAACTTTCTTTAAGAAGTAGAGCTGAAATGGATTCAGATGATTTAGAAGATACAATAAAATTTGCGCATAGTATAGGAAAAAAAGTATATGTTGCAATGAACATATATGCTTATGATGAGGATTATGAAGAAATACGTAAAGATGTAAAAAGATTAAGTGATATTAATGCTGATGCTATTATTGCGAGTGACCCTGGAGTTATGGCAGTTATTAGAGAAGTTGCCCCGAATATGGAAGTGCATATTAGTACTCAAGCAAACATTACAAGCTTGCAAAGCGCAAAGTTTTGGCATGAAACTGGCGCAAAAAGAGTAATTCTTGCAAGAGAATTGTCTAAAGACAGAATAGAATATATAATGAAAAACAAACCTGCGGATTTAGAAGTAGAAATGTTTGTACACGGAGCAATTTGTTATGCATATTCTGGTAGATGTTATTTAAGCCAATATCTTTCAGACAGAGGTGCAAACTGTGGCGACTGTAGTCAACCTTGTAGATGGCAATATAAATTAACGGCTGAAGAAGTAAATAAACCTGGTAGTGTTATAAACATAGACTATGATGAAAAGGGCACATATATATTCTCTTCTAAGGATTTGTGCTTGCTAAAACAAATACCAACTCTAGCAGAAATGGGAATGGACAGCTTAAAAGTAGAGGGAAGATTAAAGACAGACTATTATTTAGCAACAATAATTAGAGCATATAGAAAAGCTATAGATGATTACTATAAAAATCCAGAGGTGTGGGATTATATGAATTATCTTCCTGAAGTAGAAAAAGTAAAAACAAGAGGACTTTCAGAATTTTATTTCACGGATCCTAAAAACCAAGATATTCACGATTTCGATGGATTTAGTGAGAACTTAAAATATGAGTATGGTGCAAGAGTAAGAGAACTATTAGAAAATGATTTGTATTTAGTAGAAATAAGAAACAAATTATCTGTAGGAGATACTTTGGATGTTATGATACCGGGTACAATAGATACAAACGAGTTTGTAATAGAAGAACTATATGATGTAAACACTAAAGAAAGAATAGAATGTGTAAATCCTGGTGTTAAAGGACAATCAGTTATAATAAAAGTTCCATATAAAATGGAAAAAGATTATGTCATAAGGAGAAAGAAATAGTGGAAGAAATTTATAACAGAACAAGACTTGTTATAGGTGATGAAAAGCTACAAAGAATAAAAGATGCCAATATATGTATATGTGGAATAGGTGGCGTTGGTTCATATACACTTGAGGCGTTGGCAAGAATAGGGGTTGGCAAAATAACAATAATAGATAAAGATGATGTAGATGTTACAAACATTAATAGACAATTAATTGCAACTGTGGACAATGTGGGTAAAGCAAAGGTAGACGAAGCAAAAAAGAGGATAACATCAATTAATCCAAACATACAAGTTGTTGCTATAAAAGATAATATAGATAGCTCTAATGTGGAAAAATATATCACACAAGATTTAGATTGTGTTGTAGATGCAATAGATAGTGTAGATTCGAAAATAGCATTAATAAAAGAATGTAAAAAGAAAAACATAAAAATAATATCTAGTATGGGTATGGCAAATAGGCTTGACCCATTACAAATTAAAGTGGCAGATATATCTAAAACAGAAGTATGTCCGCTAGCTAAAGTAGTTAGAAAGAAACTAAAAGATGAAGGAATAAAAAAAGTAAAAGTTGTATTTAGCACGGAAAATGCTATAAAGAATGGTAGCAAGGAGTTAGGTAGCGTATCTTTTGTTCCGTCTACAGCTGGTCTTATAATAGCGTCAGAAGTTGTAAAAGATATAATATCGTAAAAACTAAGTAAGAAATAATAAATATAAAAGTAAAATGAAATAAAAATAAAAAAAGGATGGGTTTAACTCATCCTTTTGCTGTGGAAATTATATTTTCAAAATCTTATAGATTTTGAGTACGATATTAAAACTCCGTACGCATATATAATACCACTTTTAACTGTCGAAGCGTGTCGAAACTTGCATAAGTCTCTAAAAAAATTAAAATCTTTCTATTTCTTGTACATTATCGTATTCATATGAAGCACAAGCAGTATCTTTTAAAGCGTCTTTTGTTTTGTCATAAGAACAATTACAAACAAAAATCTCGTCTAACATACAAGTAGAATCTTGTATACAATTATGTGTACATTCAGTAACATCACATTTTATTTTTTGTCCGCCTTTAACTTGTTTCTTTTCCATTATAATTTCACCTCTAGTTATATTATCTCAATATAAACTAAAGTTATACTAAAAATAAATAGGATTTGCGTGACAGGCAATAATATTCACATAAAACATAAAAATGTATAAGCGAGGTGTTTTTATGTTTTTAGAAATGATAACTAATATTTTATCTTATGTCTTTTTACTTTTTGGATATATTTCTTCGGAGAATTTATTTCCGGAACCTCTTAGTAAAAGTGAAGAAGAATATCTGTTAAAAAAACATTTTAATGGAGATAAAAAAGCAAGGCACAAATTAATAGAACACAATTTGAGATTAGTTGCACATATTGCAAAAAAGTATGCATCTAATTCACAAGATAACGAAGAATATATTTCTATAGGCACAATTGGCTTAATAAAAGGAATAGATAGTTTTAGCGAGGATAAAGGATTTAAGCTATCTACATACTGTAGTAGATGTGTGGAAAATGAAATATTAATGCATTTAAGGAGTAGCAAAAAAACAAGTGGGGATGTGTCTATGAATAGTGTAATTGGTACAGATAAAGATGGAAATGATATGGAACTGATAGATATAATAGAACAAGAAGGTGTTGATCCAATAGATAACATATATAACAAAGTCGTTACTAAAGAAATGCTAAAGTATATAAAAGAGGAACTTAGTGATAGAGAAAGAACAGTTATTCAAATGAGATATGGGTTAAACGGAGAGGAAGAAAGAACTCAGCAGGAAGTGGCAGACACATTAAATATTTCTAGGTCGTATGTTTCTAGAATTGAGACCAAAATACAAAAAAAGCTAGGGAAATTTATTCAGGTAGATAAGTAAATTTGAAAATGTTTGTATATTATGTTATAATACCTTTTGTAAAATCTATTTTAGTATAAGAATAATTTCTAGGAGGAAATACATATGGAAGATACAGTACAGATTAATAATCGCGGAAGATATACCAAGGTTCCTAGGAAATGGTTGTGTGGAAGACTATTGAAAGATAGTATTCCACAATACAAACGGGATACAAAGAAATATCCGTTAATGTTTACTAGTGAATTGGATTTGTTTATTTCTAAATTGCAGGATGCAACATTAATACAAATATATCAAACGGGTGTTGTAAGACTTTTTTTTGAATGTGACCATTTTGAAGAAAGTGAAACAATATATTTGCGGGATTTACCAAAAGAAACGGTTGAAATGCTAAAGAGCATATAAGTAAAATGTTTGAAGATATAAAGACAGCTAATTTAGCTGTCTTTGTATTTTATATGAATTTTGAAATAATATTTACAATATAAATACTTGTGATATAATATACATAAGTGCTTCCATAGCTCAGTAGGCAGAGCGCATCCTTGGTAGGGATGAGGCCATCAGTTCGATTCTGGTTGGAAGCTCCAAAACATAACAAAGGAGAACTGTGTATGGATATTCATAATATAGCATTAGTAAGAGCAACAAATGTTATTCCGTTTGATGGAGTAGTACATCCGGTAAAAGATGTACCGTTTATAAAAAAAGAAACTGGTACGGTGTTTTCAGGTGAATTGTTTTCGCTATTAAGGAGAAAAGGAGTGTTAAATCCTATAGACTGGGAAGCTCCTGAAGAGGAAAGACTATTAGTAGAGGAAAAGAATAAACAAATTGTAGCAGAGTATATGCCATACACATCTATGTACAATTCAATGGTGCTATGGTCTTTAAATGGTTTGGTTCCAGATGATGCGTTTAATGCATTTTCAAAGAAGTCTTGTGCTATAATAGACGGATTAGAAGAGCAGATGAATCAAGCTGAAATAGTTTCTATGGTTCCTACAGATACAGCCGTTAAAGGAACAGTAGCATTATCTAAAAATGCCAAAATATTAATATCTAAAGAAAGATATGATGAGTTGTCTCAAGAGCAAAAAGAGCAGTTGATAGGATTAGATTTAACAGTCGATATTTTTGAGGGAGATTTAAAAACAGCTATAGATACTAGTTTGGTAGAATCAGGAAGATATACTGCCGAGAATTTAGGCTTAGTAAGTGAAGGCGGTGGATATAAAGAATCTAATACTAGTAAGGCTGTAATAGATAATATAAATAGTATTGCAAAAGAAAATAATATACCACAAGTTTTACACGATAAAATATTTAGAGGAGAGATTGATGGCGAAGCAAAGCTAGAAAGTGTAAAGGGAGAACTAGAGCAGTGTAACATAGTATCCGCTTTTTATAAGCAAGCATTTTTTGAATTCATATTTTCAAAGATGGATATAAATGAAGGTGTTAAGGAGTGTGCGCTATATTTTCCAGATTCGTCTAAATATATAGAAGATTTATGTGATGAGATAGGTAGAATTGGTATAGATAGGTATAAAGAGATACTAGATGAATATAACCAGTCTTTAGAAAGGTTAAGAGACACAGGGAAATTACCAACGCCAGAGCAAATTGTTGATGCAGCTAAAGAAGATAGGAAAATAGATTTAATATCTATGATGGGACAAGAAAAAACACAAGATGCTGCTTTAACAAGTGGGATAGAAGCAACTGAAGAGGTAACTACAACAAGTGATATAAAGAGGCAAGAAGAAAAATTGTCACAAATTGAAATGGCAAATCAAACAAAGGAAACGGTGATTTAATAAATGGGAATATCAATAAACACAAGACAAACATATTCTGAAGTAGATGAGTTTTTAAATATAATTAGTGCTGAGAATAGAGAGAGAGTTCCAAAATATTTAAGAGAGCTTTTTAGCAAAGAAAAAGATGAGAGCTATATAAAAGGAATAAATCTAGATGTTCCAATAAAGAATCAAGGGCTAAAAGAAGAAACTTTAGCAATAATAGCTTGGCTTAATTTAGAATATTGGTGTCAAGATGAAAGTGAAAAGAAAAGACTAAGAGAAATATATGAAAAAAATGAAGAGAAACATAATGCACTTTTGCAAGTAGCGTTTAATCCGGATAAAGTATTTAAACCAAAAGAACAGATAACAGCTAATATTCCTGTAGTCAAAAAAGAAGAAACAATAATAATGAGAATTATAAACAAAATAAAAAATATGTTATTTAGATAATATAAAGAGGTAAATATGAAAGAAAGTTTTAGTGAATTATATGCAAGATTATACAATGAAAATTTTGCTGAATTGGAAGAGATGAGGGCAAAAGAAAAGAAATCAAGTATGTTCTTAATAATTGCAATATTTGCGATGTTTATGCTATCTGCAATAAGTCCACTTTTTGTAATAATAGGAATTGTGTGTATAATTGTTTATGCATTAAAAGGTGTAAAAAGAGGCGACTTTAAGATGGAAAAAAGACAAAAGTCATATAGAGAAGTATTTAAAGAAAAAATAGTAGGACCAATAATAGAAAATTCTTTTGGTAGTGCTAAATATGATGCAAGAGCGGGAATATCTTCTTTTGAATACAACAGGGCGGGATATAGAGAACATTATGATAGATATCATTCAGAAGATTTAATTATAGCACCGCTTACAGTTGAGGGAGATGTTAGTACATTTATGACTATTGCGGAAGTCCACACTGAAAATGAACATACTGATGAAGATGGACATACATCATATACAACAGTTTTCCAGGGTCTTACATCAAGTTTTTTATTACCTAAAAATACAGAAAAGAATATATATATACGTTCAAATGGAAGAGTAAGTGGATGGAACAAAAACAAAGTTAAAATGGATATGCCGGAGTTTGAAAAAATATTTGATGTAGAAAGTAATGATGCGATTCTTACAATGAGAATATTAACAGCTGATGTAATGGCAGAAATGATAGATTTATATAAAAAATATAAATATAGGTTTGAAATAAATATATTAAATGATACAATATATATGAGACTTAGAACAGGCCCGATGTTTGAGCCAAGTATATTTAAACAGTCTATGGAGTACAAACAAATTGAAAAATATTATCTTGTATTAAAAGCGTTAACAAGTATAGCGAGCCATATATACGATACGGTTGCTAAAATAGAGATTTAGGAGGAAGTTATGGGAGAAAATAATGGTTTTGTAAAGATATTTTTTATAATATTTGCATTTATGTTTTTATTGCCAATAATTATGACATTGAGAGAACTATTTCCAAACATTACATTAAGTCCAACTGCTATAATATTAATAATTTTAGGTTTTGTGCTAGCATGGGCAATTGCAACATATAATAAGTTTGTGTCACTATCTCAAAGGGTAAATCAAGCACAAGGTGGAATTGATGTATATTTAAAACAACGTTTTGACCTAATACCTAATTTGGTTGAAACAGTAAAGGGTTATGCTGCACATGAAAAAGGACTTATGGAAAACATAGCAAAATTAAGAAGTGATTATGCAGCAAGAAATGATCAAGATATAACAGAAAGTCAAAATTTAAATGATAGATATACAAGGATTCTTGCAATGATAGAGTCTTATCCTGAATTAAAATCAGATGAAGCATTCCTAAAGCTACAAAAAACTTTATCTAAAATAGAGAGCCAACTTCAAGCAGCAAGGAGAATATATAATAGCGAAGTTACTGAATATAATACTAAAAGATTAAAAGTTCCATCAAACATAATAGCAGGAATGTTTGGATTTAAAGAAAAATCTTTATTTGAAATTAATGAAGCAGAAAGAGAAAATGTAGATATAAGCATTTAAAAAGAAGAGCGTTACGCTCTTCTTTTTTCGGAGATTCATGTGTTATATTTGGTTTATTATAATTTTTAGTTCATCGTAATAAAGAATGTTTATCCTTTATATAATACAGTATATGTAAAATTTAAATATGTGTTACAAGTTTGTCATAACCTTTAATAACAATTCATATTAATTTAATGTAATCATATATTGTAATAAATAGGAGGTAATAAAATGGCAATAAATATAGACAAACAAACGATGTCATTAAATAAAGTTATAGCAAGGAATTCTTTGGTTACATGGACTGAACAAGACATTCTAGTTCCAGATACAAAGCCTGATGTGATGAAAATAATTGGGGTTGAGGCGGTTCCTTTTATAGGTAACGTAGAAGTTGTAGATTCTGGGGTAAGGGTGACAGGTGAAATAACATATTATATTGTATACAGAGCAATGGATAAGGATAAGACAAGAGGTATAAGTATGACATATCCATTTAGCCAAACAATAAACGTACCTGATGCTAAAAAGGGAATGAACGCAAGAGTTACAGCAGATGTTAGAAATATAATATACTCTTTACCTAATGAAAGAAAAGTATCAATAAAAACAGAAATGGTATTTAAATATGTGGTAAGAGAAGCAGGTAATGTGGAGCTTATACAAGGAATGAATGATGCAGAGGATATAGAAACAAAATCTTCGCAAGATGTATTTTATAATGTAATAAGTACAAAACAAGAAGTATTAGACGCTAAAGAAGATGTAGTAGTTCCTGAAAACACTCCTAAGATAGGAGAAATATTAAGAGTAAGTAGTAATATTAATAATACAGATTATAAAGTAAGCTATAACAAGATACTCGTAAAAGGGGATATTACTGTAGAAATGTTATACCTAGAAGCAGGTGATACGGAAAACATATTTACATATACCACAACAATACCTTTTACAGGAATGATAGAATTTGATAATATCTCTGAAAACTATCGTTTCGATATAAAATACACATTAAGAAACTTAGAACTAGTACTTGGTGAAAATAATATGCTTACTATTTCAGCTGAGGTGCTTACAGATGCTACAATGTTTGAAGAGACAAAGGTAGACTATGTAAATGACTTCTATAGCACAAATAGCAACCTAAATTACGATAAATCTGAAGTTGCTGTAATAAAAAATAAAGAAACTATAACCAAACAGATAAATGTAAAAGATAACATAGGTATTACAGAGGATAAAAACAGAATCCTTACATACAATATAGGAACAGGTCATTTGAATACAAAAGTAAGCGGGTCTAATTTATATGTAGATGGACCATTAAAAGTTAATGTTACTTTTGAAAATAAAGACACAGGCATAGTTGATGCTAAAACCTATGATGTGTTAGTAGATACAACAGTACCTTTGGGTAAAGAGGTAAATGAGGATAATGTAGATGTAACAATTACTGTAGAAAATAAAATGGTAACAGTACAAAATGGCAATGTAGAAGCAAACGTTACATTAAATATAGCTGCTGAAGTGGAAAATATAGACAAAATTACAATTATAGGGAATATAGAACAGGAAAATTTAAATCCTGAGGATTTCGATAGCATGTATATGTATATTGTGAAAAAAGGGGATAATTTATGGAGCATTGCTAAAAAATATAAAACCACAGTGGATAAGATAGCAAATGTAAATAATATATTAGATGAAAATAAAATAGATATAGGTCAAAAACTTTTAATTATACGATGAGACCAAAGTATTATATAAGATTATTCGGACAAATGAATGGTAAGAAATCATTTGTCCTTTTTGTTGTAACAATAATACTAATTATAATTTCATCTGTATATTTATTAAATAGTATAACACCAGCTATAGAAATAGCATGTCAAAGTAGAGCTAAAGCAATAGGTGTACAAATAACAGAAGAGACAGTAAATGAATTTATACAAAATGTAGAATATGAAACTTTAATGCATATAACATACAATGAACAAGGGAAAATAATTGCTATAAGTGCCAATATAATTGAGTTAAACAAACTGTCTTCTCAGATATCATATAGAATACAAGAAAAATTAAACAACTTAGATAAAGTATCTGTACAAATCCCAATAACAAGTATGATGGGACTTAACGTATTTTCAGGTTATGGGCCAGATATAAGTATAAAGTTGTTGCCTATGGGAAATATTGAAACTAAATTTGATACGAGGTTTGCATCGCAAGGTATAAATCAAACTAAGCATACAATATATATGAATATAATAAGTAACATTACAGTTATTGCACCTTTTATCGGAAGTAGAGTTCAGTGTAACAGTACAGTAACCATAGCCGAAACAATAATAGTAGGAGATATACCATCTACATATTATAATATTGAAGGCCTAGAAGATGCGGCTGAAAGTGGAATTATAGATACTATGTAATGCCAAAAATAAAACAGAAAATATAGTAAAATATATATACAAATGTTTTTATATGGTATAATAACAAAAGAAAAATAAACTTACATAAGGAGATAGTGATGGAGTACGCAGGAAATGTTTCTAAAACGTTAGAACCTACATATGAAAATGTGACTAAAGAGTTTATAGAAAGTACGTTATATACTTTGCTTTGTAATAGGGTGAAAACAAATTTTAGAATGCGTTTTGATGAGCCTGAAGCAATGCAATACATAACTAAGGTTTTGCGAGAATGTGCTAAAGGAGGGCCATATTGGGAAAGAAAAGCCCAAGAAATATTAAAAGGTCTAAGTAAAAGCGAAGATTTAGATGATACACCGGTAATGGTAATAAGAGATTATAAAGAATTTTTTGAAGGATTAACTAAGCTTTGTGAAGAGAATGTACATCAACATTTTAAAAGAACCAAAAACTCATCTTTTCCGTGGTATGAGAGAACAAATTGTATGGAAGAAGTTTGGCTTAGAATGGCGCCAGAAGATTTTAACGACCCAGAAAACTTTTTAAGACTTCAAGTTCAAATGGCAAAAGATACGACGTTTAGTAAATACGATAACGAAACTTGTTTAGGACAGTCGAAAATATTAGGAGACAATTATATTTGTATACAAAATAAAGTGGCAAGGACATGGGATGAAGCGTCTCAAGAAATGGAAATAACTATTTACGATAAAGAACATTATCATAAAGAAAATAAGAGATATATACCAAATTACAAACTACCTGTAGTTAGATATGGCATATATGAAAAGGATGGCCACAGAATTTGTAGAATATTCTCAATTCAAAATACAGATACAAATCAAGAATTAAATGGTATGTATAAGAAAATAGACAGGGCTAAATATAAGGTAAATAGCGGAATTAGTGAGCAAGATACAGAAAAAGTAGAACCTAAAAATTTAATTGCACTAAGTATATTTGTAAATCTCTTAAATATGGAAGGAATAACAAAAATAGAAGCTCAAGGTGCATATGTTTTAGATTATGAATTTCACGAAAAAAGAAATATAAGATTAAAAAAAGATTTTGATGAAAGATGGACAGAAGAAAAGAAACAAAAACAGCTGGATATGTACTTAAGGGAAAAAGCATATTTAGATAAATCTTATGGCAAAGAGGAACTAATAAGTGAGATAAAGACAGAGCGTTTTTTAAAAGCTTTCGATAGATTACTTGAACATTATCCTATGGGAAGGACAGATAGTTATCCTACAGAACAAGATAGCAATTATCACATAATTATTCCTAAAATAAAAAGTAAAAGTGAAATAAATAGTTCGTTTTTACAAGAAATGTATGAATTAGTAGCAAAACAATATGATGATATACAAATATAATAAAACAAAAAACACCCCAAAAGAATTAACTTTTGGGGCGAGTTTGTTATGTTGCATCTACATAATCGGTAATATGTGCATGTAATGCTTCTTGCATGAAGTGTAAAGAAGAAATGTACGAGTTGGAAATGTTGTATAGAATATTAATGTTTTCCGTCAAAGCAAGTTCAAAGGACATTAATGCGAACATAAGGTTCTTTACGTTGATAGGAGTTCCGGCAGAATCGCGGTAATAAAGTAATTTCTGATTTGCCTTGCAACTAATCCACAGACTGTCAGAATCTTCCGAAATTCTGAAGTCTGAAAGAAGTTGACTTATATCGTGTAATGCGATGGAAACGCGACGGATATTTGAATCCTCCTCGTTATTTGCAATAAGGGTTGCCAGTTTAAAGCCGTCAGATATTTTCTCAAGGGCTTCAAGTGCGTTTTTTCGAAACTCTGTGAGTTTTGTAATTAAGGTTTTTTCGGCGTCTGTTACAGGTAACATAGTAAAAATCTCCTTTTAAATTATTTTGAGGACTAGTTTGCCTAAATACAAAAATATTATATCATGTTTTTTATGTAAACGCAACAGCTGGTTTGATATATTAAAAAACAACCTCGAAAATCGAGGTTGTATAAAATTCCAAATATTATCTCTTAGAGAATTGTGGAGCTTTTCTAGCTTTCTTAAGACCGTATTTTCTTCTTTCTTTAACTCTTGAGTCACGAGTAAGAAGACCTGCTCTTTTAAGTGATGTTCTAGTATCTAAATCTATAGATGCTAAAGCTTTAGATATACCATGAGCTACTGCTCCTGCTTGTGCTGAGAAGCCGCCACCTTTAACTGTTGCTATAACGTCATATTTTTCCATCATGTTTGCAACTGTGAATGGTCTCATAACAACTGCTTTTAATGTTTCTAAAGAATAGAATTCATTAAGCTCTTTTTTGTTTATTGTAACGATTCCTGTACCTGGAGTTATTCTAACTCTTGCTATAGCAGATTTTCTTTTTCCTGTAGCATAAATAAAAGTTTTTTCTGTTTTTGCCATAATTCTATCCTCCTATTAAAATTCCCAAACTTCTGGTTTTTGAGCTTGTTGTTCGTGGTCAGCGCCTTTGTATACTCTTAATTTAGTAAGCATTGATCTTCCTAAAGAGTTTTTAGGTAACATACCTTTAACAGCTATTGTGATAGCTCTGTCTGAATGTTTAGCCATCATATCTTTGGCTTTAACTTCTTTTAATCCACCAACATAACCAGAGTGTCTAGTATAGATTTTTTTGTTTAATTTGTTTCCTGTTAATACAATTTTATCTGCATTAAGGATTATTACATGATCGCCGCAATCCATATGTGTAGAGTATGTAGGTTTGTGTTTACCTTTTAAAAGTCTTGCAGCTTCTGTTGCAACTCTACCTAAAGATTTGTCTGCAGCATCAATTATATACCATTTTCTTTCAATTTCACTTGCTTTAACGCTGTGTGTTTTATTGTTCATGGGATAATTCCTCCTAATTAATTTAATAAATTTCTTCGTATATACACATTAACTGCAAATTACCGGGAACAGGTAATGCATACATAACATTGCTCATATATTTTACAACATGAATTGATTAAAGTCAATACAAAATGCTAAAAATATTAAAAATAGTAATGATTGAGACTAGTATTTAGAGCACGTAACTAAAGGAAATATAAGATTTAGCATGACATAATACATACGTGTAAAAATATTAAAATTTATTTAATGTATTTGTTGTA
>JAZSRF010000010.1:0-7220 GCA_045538335.1 Clostridia bacterium
GTAAAAATATGAAAACAAAACAAGGTATATCATTAATAGTACTAGTAATAACAATAATAGTAATGGTAATATTAGCAGGAGCAATAGTACTAACATTAAACAACAGTGGAATAATAGATAAAGCAAGCGAAGCAGTAGATGCAACAAATTATGCAACAGTAAAAGAGTTAACGCAAATGGCATGGGCAGAAGCATATGCAAATGGAGCGAAAACACAAGCAGAATTTCAAGCAACAGTAGATAAAGCTCTAGAGGACAACAAAATAGATACAGATAAATATGGAATAATAGTAACAACAAATGGAGTAGAAGTAGCAAATGGCTGGATACAAGATGGATTAACAGTAAAAAGAGGAAACGATGTATTAGATATAGGAAGCGAATTTGCATATGAAGCAGGAGTAGAAGGTTACGAAGGAGAATGGAAAGTATTAGGAGCAGAAAATGGCGAACTGCTAATAATGTCAACAAGCGATATAGTAGAAAGTCATTTATTAGGAGACCTGGAGGGAGACAATATAAATGAAGCAGTAAATGACTATTTAAATGGAGCGGCAGAATTAGATGCACTATGTGAACCATACGGAAAAGGAGAAGGAGCAACAGGAGCAAGAAGTATAAGAGTAGAAGATGTAGATAAAATAACAGGATATGATAAAACAACATATGGAAAAGGACAAATATATGGATATGGAAATGAAGTAACATATTCATATGCAGGAGAAGGAAAAATAAAATATTATTCAAAAGTAACAGCACCAGAAAAAGAAGTAAGCTGTAGTACGTTTTATTATTTAGATGAAACAAATAAACTAATAGAAGCAGATTTAGAGAATGGAATGGGAGTAATAACAAAATTAAAAAGTAGTGATTATGGTTACTATGCACCAGATTTAGAGACAGTAGATATGACAAGTCCAGCATCAATAATGTTGTTCGGGGAAAATGAGGATACATATTATTGGCTTGCCTCTCCTTGTGTTGGTACGAATGCTAACGGCGCTTGGTTCGGTATGCTTAGTGTGGAGGATGGTCAAATGATTGGCGATCCCTTGTGGTACTCAAATGGGGTCCTGGATATGTTTGATTGTGGTGTGCGTGCGGTAGTTTCTCTAGCATCTAACATCCAAATATAATAGGCTAAACACAAAGGTTAAAAATACATAAAAGCAAACGTATAAAGTAATACGTGGTAAAAACTCGTAAGAATGTGGCAAAGTCACGCTACGAGTTTTTGTTTTATTTCCTTGCAAACATTACATAATTATGGTATAATACTTCAAGAAAAATATATAATCCTAAAATAATTATTGAAAGGAGTATTAGTTGTGAATAAAGCAGTCTTAGTAGAGGAGTTAAATAATGTAGGAATTATTATGACTTCCTATGAGTTTAGTCAAGCAGGATATATTTTAGAACTTAGATTAGACCCTGAACGGGCTATGGGCTGGGAAGAGTTAGAGCATTTGCCTGTTACAGGCTTGGAGCTGGTCAAAATTAGACCTACGGGTGCATATAATCGCAAGGTTCTGTTTATTCCAAGCAGCAGTAAAGAGTTCAAAGATTATGTTATAAAGCATATGAAATATTTTGGACTTGGCAGACAAAAAGCTTTAAGTGATTTACGTGAAACTGTTATGAAGTTCGGCAAAAAATATACTCAAAACATATTTATTGAGTATTTAAAAAGAGTCGGATGAAGACAAATTAAACACAAATGTAATATATGCAGGTGCAGATTCTGTACCTGCATATATTTTGCTAATTTTTTTAATATAAATTCACATAAATTTGTAGTAAATCGTTGACTTTATAGCTTAAATACGTTATAATTTACTTGTTAAGTTATGCAAACTGGATAGGTTTGCTAAATTAATGTAAAAACTCTATGAAATAGGAGGAAAATATGGCAAAAGATGATGTTATAGAAGTTGAGGGAACAGTAGTAGAATCAATGCCTAATGCAGTATTTAAAGTTGAACTAGAAAACGGACATGTAGTAACAGCACATATTTCTGGAAAACTTAGAATGCATTACATTAAAATTTTACCAGGAGACAAAGTAAAATTAGAACTTTCTACATACGACCTTACAAAAGGCAGAATAACATGGAGAGACAAATAATTAATTTAATGTTGGTATAATCAAACGCTAGAGCGGCTGTATGAGTAGGGTGTACAACTCATATATTTAGTGTTTGTTATATATATACACAGATAGTGGTTTAAGGAGGAAATACAAAATGAAAGTAAGACCATCTGTAAAGAAAATTTGCGAAAAGTGCAAAGTAATCAGAAGAAATGGTGTGGTTAGAGTTATATGCGAAAACCCTAAACACAAACAAAGACAAGGTTAGGAGGAGCTTAAAATGGCACGTATAGCAGGAGTAGATTTACCTAAAAATAAAGTTGTTGAAATTGGTTTAACAGCAATATATGGTATAGGTAGAACATCAGCAAAAAAAATAATGGCTGAAGCAAATATCGATTCTTCAAAAAGAATTAAAGATTTAACTGAAGAAGAAGAAGCTAAAATAAGAGAAATAATCGAAAGAGATTATGTAGTAGAAGGAGACCTTAAAAGAGATGTTTCTTTAAATATTAAGAGACTTATGGAAATTGGTTGCTACAGAGGAATGAGACATAAAAGAAAACTTCCAGTAAGAGGACAAAGAACAAAAACAAATGCAAGAACAAGAAAAGGCCCTAGAAAAGTAGTGGCTAATAAGAAAGGAGTATAGGACATGGCACCAGCAAAGAAGAAAACAACTAAAAGAAAAGTTAAAAAGAACGTTGCAAGTGGTGTTGCACACATTCATTCATCATTCAACAATACAATCGTTAGCATGACTGATGAACAAGGTAACTTATTATCTTGGTCAAGTGCAGGTTCACTTGGATTTAAAGGTTCTAGAAAAAATACTCCATTTGCAGCAAGTGAAGCAGCAACAGTTGCAGCTACTGCAGCAAAAGAACATGGTTTAAGAAAAGTATCAGTAAATATTAAGGGGCCTGGAGCTGGACGTGAAGCAGCAATTCGTGCGCTTCAAACAGCAGGATTGGAAATTGATACAATTAAAGACGTAACTCCAATACCTCACAATGGTTGCAGACCACCTAAGAGAAGAAGAGTTTAGTGGGGGTGAAGACTGATGGCAAGATATACAGGAGCAAGTTGTAAGAAGTGCAGACGCGAAGGACAAAAATTGTTCTTAAAAGGCGAAAGATGTAACACAGGAAAATGTGCTATTGAAAGAAGAAATTATGCACCAGGACAACATGGAAAAAACAAAGCAAAATTATCTGAATATGGTTTACAACTTCGTGCTAAACAAAAAGCTAAAGTTTACTATGGAGTAAGTGAATCACAATTCGTTAAATATTATGAAGAAGCATTTAGAAGAGAAGGAGTTACTTCAGACATTCTATTTGGATTACTTGAAACAAGACTAGATAACGTATGCTACAGAATGGGTATAGGAACATCTAGACGTGAAAGCCGTCAATTAGTTGGATATGAAATGATTACTGTAAATGGTAAAAAAGTAAATATCCCATCTTACCAAGTTAGAGTTGGTGATGTTATAGCTGTAAGAGCTGACAAAAAAGACAATGCAACAATGAAAGTTATGGCTGAAAATGTTAAAGCAAAAAATATAGTACCATGGTTAGAAATGGACAAAGAAAAATTAGAAGCTAAAGTATTAAGAATACCAGCAAGAGCTGACGTAGATCTTGAAGTAGCTGAGAACCTAATTATTGAGTTATACTCTAAGAACTAGTAAATAGATAAATTTTTAAAACTAACAAAATTATGTGTACGTGTAATCAGAGCGTACAGATAGGAGGATTAATATGTTAGAAATGAAAAGACCAGAGATAAATTGTGTTGAAATAGATGTAGACACATATTATGCTAAGTTCGTTGTAGAACCTTTAGAAAGAGGATTTGGAATTACTTTAGGTAATTCATTAAGAAGAATACTTCTTTCATCACTTCCAGGATATGCAATAAATACTTTGAAAATTGATAAAGTAGCACATGAATTTTCAACAATTCCAGGTGTATCTGAAGATGTTACAAATATAATTCTTAATTTAAAAGAAGTATGTTTGAAAGCAGTAAATCCTGAAGATACAGATGTTAAAGCATTAAAAATATCTAAAAAAGGAGCAGGCGAGGTAACAGCAGCAGATATTATAACTGATGGAACACTTGAAGTTGTAAATCCAGATTTACACATAGCATACCTTGATGAAGATGGCGAATTTGAAGTTGAGATGACTGCAATAAAAGGTAGAGGATATATTTCTGGGGATAAAAATAGAGATGAAAATGGTGGAGCAATAAACACTTTACCAATAGATTCAATATTTACTCCAGTTAGAAAAGCAAACTTCATAGTAGATAAAACAAGAGTTGGTCAAGAAATAGATTTCGATAAACTAACACTTGAAATTTGGACTAATGGAGTTATAGAGCCATATGAAGCATTATCTATGGCTGCAAGAATACTAAATGAACATTTAGAGTTATTTATAGACTTATCTGACATTGCTAAAAACATGTCAATAATGTCTCAAAAAGAATTATCTGAAAAAGATAAAATGCTTGAAACTCCAATTGAAGATTTAGAATTCTCAGTAAGATCATACAACTGCTTAAAGAGAGCAGGAATACATACTGTTGCAGATATATTATCTAGAACAGAACATGATATGATGAAGGTTAGAAACCTTGGTAAGAAATCATTAGATGAAGTAGTAGCAAAAGTTGCTTCTCTAGGATTATCTTTCAAAAAACCAGAAGAATAATAGTAGGAGGAAAATAAAATGCCAGGAACAAATAGACTATCAAGAACAAAAGGAGCTAGAGATGCACTATTAAAAGGGCTAGTTACACAACTAATACAAAATGGTAAAGTTGAAACTACTCTTGCTAAAGCTAAGGAAGTTAAACCATTAGCAGATAGCATAATTAGTCTTGCAATTAAAGAGGCACCTAATTTTGAATCAAAGGAAAAAACAGTATCTAGAGCAAAATTAGATAAAAACGGTAAAAAAGTTAAAGTTGAAAAAACTTCTAAAAACGGTAAAAAATATCAAGTAGTAGATAGAGAAATCGTTAAAGAAACAGTTAAAGTAGACAAACCATCTAAACTAGCTGCTAGAAGAAAAATGTTTAAATTAATAAATAAAATCCACGATTCAAAAGGAAATACTATAGATTTAACAGACAAATTGTTTGATGAAATCGCTCCTAAATACGAAGCAGGTAAAGGTGGTTACACAAGAATCACTAAACTTGTTGCTAGACGTGGCGATGCAGCTGAAATGGCTATAATCGAATTAATATAATAAGTACACAAGCAGGTTACATTATGTAGCCTGTTTTTCTTGCAATTGGTTACATAATATGATATAATACACAGGAAATAAATTAAACCTAAAAATAATTATTGGAGGGAATTATATGGTATTTGTTACTGTTGGTCTATTTTTTTTAGCAATGGCGTTTGCTTGTCATTGGATAGCAGGAGCCATACTTAGTGTAATATACATTTTGTGTATTTTACTACCTATAGAGGGATTCCATCCGCCGTATGAAGCGGAACAAATTGAGCTTTTGAAGCTTAAAAGAGGTTCGAAAAAACAAACTTGCTATATTGAACAGGTTGATAGTAACTATGTTATTTTTGCTTATGATAACAGCGAAGAGTACGAACTATCTGGTGTGGCATATGAAGAAGGTTTTAAAAAGGGCAATATTAAAATATATGAATCAGAAGAATGCTATGAGCCTATTTTAAAAACTTTTGTAATTGAGCCATCAACAGAGTTATTTACATTTGCTCCTTTTTCTACAAAAAAACAGTATGTATTTTATGTACCAGAAGGAACGGTATATAGATTGGGTGCTAAAAGCTCACAAGAAGTTTCAGATAATGTAGTTTAAACTGATGCAAAATCAACAACATTCAATAGGAGGAATGGCTTGTGATTACTATAATTATTGGTGTTATTCTAATTTGTTATGTACTTAAAAAGTATGATGAATTCGATGAAGCTTTAATAGGCGTTGGAATTGTTGCTGGAATAGTGCTCATTATATGTGGCATTCTTGTACCAATGGCTGGATTTACTGAACCGACAGAAGAGACTGTTGAGCTCATGCCGCTTAGATTAGAACAAGAACTGGATAAAGAGTATTATCTTGAATATAGAAATGGATATTATCATTATGCCTATGATAACAGCGAAGAATATGGATTGGGCGGAGGAGCATACCAAAATGATAGTGTATACAATGACTCTAATGTAAAAGTCTATGAGTCAGAAGAATGTACCACCCCTATACTTAAAATATATAGGAGCAAATCTAAGATTTCGTGGTATTCGCTTGCTGGTATGTGGGATGATACGGAATACGTATTTTATATTCCTGTAGGTACAAGGTATGTGCCAGAATAAATAAAAGGGTGTCCTAATATTTAGGACACCCTAAATGTTTACATAATCTTGACATTTGCCATATAATTTGGTATAATTTAAATGTGGAGAAAATCAAAATAGTAATAACTATTACGTAAAAAGATAAATATAGTCAAGTGACTATTGTTATATATAAATATTCGCATATGAAGCATTCGTTTCAAAACACGCAATATACAATGAAACAGCATAAATAAAATAAAACAACATATATAAACTCAAAAAAGCAAGCCCATTATACTAAACTTTTTATACAGTTTATGCTAGTGTAAACTGGCACCGCATCCTAGATAGTCAAGCTATCTGGATTGGCGTTGTAGAGGTGATCAGAGGCTCGTCTACACTGTTATTGTAATATAACCGAAACAACGCACGTAAGAATATAAAGTCATTAAATAAACACAAAAATACAACCTTGGACTCTAAGGTTGTATTATTTTATTTGTATAATCTAGGTTGCTTTCATTAAACAAATTGTGAGAAAGAATATCCAGATTAATACTTTCGCGAATATTTTCGTCCAAACAAGCAACAGCTTCGTCTGTTATTTTAGATATAACAACATTATGACACTTTGTAGATATTTCAGATAAAAGCTTTGAACTAGATTCTTTTACTTTTAGTATTCTAGCATAGTTGACATTTTTTAGTCTATTCATTTTTTCTTTTGTAATTCCTAAAATAATATATATACATATTCTTTTAATTTTACTTAAAGTGTAACGTTT
>JAZSRF010000049.1:0-20601 GCA_045538335.1 Clostridia bacterium
AACTAACAGATTAAACTATTTTTTGATTTTATATTTATTTGAAAACTTATTAAAATCACGTTTTCCATGAATAATAAATAATATATGAATTAATTGTTTTTCTTCAGAAATTGTATAAATTATTCTATAACTCTTATACAATATCTCCCTATATGCTTTGTCTGGAATTTCAGCTACAAACCTACCAATATGCGGGAACTTTAATAATACATTTATATGAGAATATATATTTTTTACCGTTTCATTTGCATACTTGACAGAATCTTTGGCAATATATTTATAAATTTCCGTAATGTCTCTTCTTACTTGATCAGATATTTCCAGCTGCATATTTTTCCTCCAAGCTATCAATATGACATTTCAATTCTTCTAATGTTATCACATTGCCATTTTTTATGTCTTGTTCTGCTTTCTTTAATTTTGACTTGAAAAGTCTTTCATAAGCTGTATCATATTGCATATAATCATTGTTTAATTTTTTTCTACTAAACATATTTTCATTCCTTTCATTTTAACAAAGCAGCATAGAAATATTCCATACTGCTTTTACTAATTACTATTTAATTATGCTCTTTCAACTTTTCCTGATTTTAAACATTTAGTACAAACATTCATTGTTTTAGATGTTCCGTTTTCTTTTACTTTAACTGATTGTACGTTTGGTTTATATGTTCTTGAAGTCTTTCTGTTTGAGTGACTTACATTGTTTCCAAAAGCAACTTCTTTTGCGCATATTTCACATTTTGCCATTTTGTGTTCCCTCCCTTGATACTAGTCTAAATTTTACACATATAATATTAACATATTTTTTGTGCATTTGCAAGTTTTTTCATAAATTTTGTTATATTCTAATTACAGCACTCATTGCTTGAGTAGATAAATAGTTTTCAGATACGTGGTCACTAGTTGTTCCTCCACCCAAAATAGCTATATCTCCTTTTTGCATTAGGCCTTCCTTTATTAGTGTTTCTACACCTCTTTTTAGTATTTCTTCAAATTTATACACATCTGGGAAATAGAATGCTTTTACTCCCCATTCTAGAGATAATTGTTTATATGTCTTTTCATTTGCCGTAAATACATATATTGGGCAAGCTGGTCTGTATCCAGATAAAACAGCTGGAGTTTTTCCTTTGTCTGAAATAGAAATAATAGCTTTTGCTTCTGTAAATAAAGCACTACTGCATACTGCAAAGTTTATTTGTCTTCTAAATTTATCTACTTTATTTAGTTTTTCCTCGTGTTTTTCAATATATGCTCCCATTTTATCTACATTACGTTTTTTAAATCTATTCCAATAATCTATGTTGTTTTCTGTAGTCTGAGCTATATCGTTCATCATCTTAACGCATTCTTCAGGATATTTGCCAGATGCTGACTCTCCAGATAGCATTATAGCGCCACTTCCATCATAAATAGCATTAGCCACATCAGATACTTCAGCTCTTGTAGGTCTAGGATTTGTAACCATCGATTCTAGCATTTGCGTAGCAGTAATAACGATTTTACCAGCAGCTATAGCTTTTTTAATCATCATTTTTTGTATTGATGGTAATAACTGAATGTCTACTTCAACACCCATATCTCCTCTTGCTACCATTATTCCCTGGGCCAATTCAAGGATTTCGTCAAAGTTATCTATTCCTTCTTGGTTTTCAATTTTAGCAATAATCTTTACTCTGTTTCCATTTAAACTATCCATATATTGTCTTAATACTTTTACATCTTCTGCTTTTCTTACAAAAGATGCTGCAACAAAGTCTATATCGTTTTCTATACCAAATTTAATATCTGCCATATCCCTTTCAGTAAGAGATGGTAAAGATAATTTTATACCCGGAATATTTACACCTTTTTTAGATTTTATTGTACCAGTATTCATTACTCTACAGATAACATCGTGTCTTTTTACTTTTTCAACTTTAAGTTCAATTAAACCATCGTCTAATAATATTGTTGTTCCAACTTTTACATCCTTAGTTATCTCTTTATATGTTACAGATGCTTTTTCATCTGTTCCTAAAATATTTTCCGTTGTTAAAACGAACTCAGTTCCTTGAACAAGTAGTGCCTTGTCCCCTTCAAAATCCCCAAGTCTTATTTCCGGACCTTTTGTATCTAACATAAGCCCTACATTAGTACCTAATTTTTCATTTAATGCTTTTACTTTATTTATTTTTGCCAAGTGTTCTGAATGTGTACCATGTGACATATTAAATCTTGCTACGTTTAATCCTGCGTTTATTAATTTCTCTAACATTTCTTCACTTTCTGAGCTTGGTCCTATTGTTGCTACTATCTTTGTTTTTCTCATCTGTTCTCTCCTTTGTATTACCTAATTTTATATATTTAGTATATATAACTTGAGTTTTAAAGTCAAGATTAGAAAGTTATTTTATACCAATTAATATTAGAAAAACTCGAGGGCATATTTAAAATATCCTTCGAGTTTATATTATTATATATTAGTATATCCAACCAGTTTCTGATGAACCTGTTACTTGAATGGTTGATGATAGAGAAACTACTGCACGCACACCGCATTCATAATAGTCAGTCGAACCTTCCGAAACCCATACGCTAATGTCGCCTACTTTTGTTGATTCCACACAACGTATGCCGAACCAACCATATCCAGCATCAGTATATATAGAACTGTCAGCAAGCCAGTAACTAGCTTCAGATGTATCTTTACTATTTTCAAACAACATTTTATAAGCCTTGTCACCTTGCTTAATCGCATTCAAATCACTAGCATCATAACTATAGAAGGTACTCTTTAGCTTTTCTATTATTCCAGTTCCTTTTTCTAAATCCGCTTTTACTAGATTATTGTCTCCATCTAAATAGTAATATACACCAATATCTACTACCTCTTCTTCTGTTTACGAATAGTATTTTACTTTTTCTGCTCCTGCGTATGAATATGTTACTTCATTTCCATATTCGCATATTTGCGCTTTTCCCCATTTGGCTCTTTCTGGATCATATCCTGTTATCTTGTTTACATCTTCTACTCTTATACTTCTTGCTCTGGTAGCACTTTCACCCTTTCCATATGGTGCACATAGCCCATCTAATTCTGAAGCTCCGTTTAAGTAGTCATTTACTGCCTCATTTATACCCATTCCTGTATCTCCTAGCGCATATTCTGACACTATATCGCTTGTTGACATTATTAATAGTTCACCCTCATCACTTGCTCCCAATACTTTCCAATCCACATCTTTTTCTACATCATTTGTTTCATCGTAGTCAAAATCATCTCCTATTGTCAGTAGCGTGGCACCTTTTCTTACTGTTAACCCATCTTGTATCCAGCCATTTGCTACTTCTACTCCGTTTGTTGTTACTATTATTCCATATTTATCTGTATCTATTTTATTGTCTTCTAATGCTTTATCTACTGCATCTTGAAATTCTTGTTGTGTTCTTGCTCCATTTGCATATGCCTCTGCCCATGCCATTTGTGTTAACTCTTTTACTGTTGCATAATCCGTTTTATCTACTGCTTCACTTGCTTTTTGTATTATTCCACTGTTGTTTAATGTTAGTACTATTGCTCCTGCTAATATTACCATTACTATTATTGTTATTACTAGTACTATTAATGATATACCTTGTTTTGTTTTCATATTTTTACCTCTTCATTTCTTTTGTATAACTGCTTGTTTTACAGTTATAATTTATCACATATCGTTTTAATTGTAAATATATTATTTGTCTTTTTTATTTTGTTTATTATCCTATTTTTCTTTTCGTCGTGCTTTTGTATTACCATCTCCTTTTGCTCAAAAAAGACAAGACAGCATACATATTTTGTATGCTTATCTTGTCTTTATTTTTGTCATATTTTTAGCGTGAAAAACGCCACTACTTTGTAGTGTTAATTTACATAAATTGTGTGTGTGTGTGTGTGTGTGTGTGTTACAACCTCAAGGCTTCTAGCGTTTCTCATTTATTTTTTGCTCCTTTTTACATTTTATTTTATATTATATTTCTTTTATTTTCAACCCCTTTTACAAATTTGTTTGCTCGTCATAATGATAATATGAAGCTGAATAGAATATTTTACAAGCATATGTACCACCATATCTGCCTCTAGCTATTATAACATAGACCAATTCTCTTTCATCATACCCAAAATATTCTCTTTGACTAACTGAAAATTCACCATATTTGGATAATACTACATAGTATTTATAGTCACCTTCATCATCAATTCTCGACTTTTTTTCAGTTATAACATCCTTTTCTACCGACCAGCAATTATTTTTTATTGAGTAATTAATCGCATCATATTTTTTATACATCATCCATAAAGGTATTAGTAATAATAGCATCACTAATGCCATACCACCTATTATATATTTATTTCTAGAACTAGAATCATAATGCCTAAATTTTATAAAAGATATTACTATGGCTACAATAAATATAACACACAGTAAAGTAAAGACTAATTTAATTGAACCTTGCTCAATTTCTAACGCCTCTATTATCATTTCATTTGTTAACTCTTTTATATTCATATTTCCCTCATATAATTTTTACTTAATGGTATATTATCACAAACAAAATATTCTTTCAATAGTTATATTATTTGTTAATTAATATGTTTAAAGGCTATCTACATTTGTAGATAGCCTTTAAGCTCTTACCTTCTCGTTACACCATTTCCACTTTCATATCTTTTAAGCCCTTTGCTATACAAAATAAACATTGTTGTTACAAAGAATACTGCTGCTCCAAGCATAATTAAGATTCCTGAGAGTGAAAATTCTTTCATAAGACCTACTGGTACGTGCGCAACGTATGCTGCAGGTATTGCCGTATACATTACAACTTTTATTATTTCAGGAAACATTCTTTCCGGATAAATAGTTAAGGTTATGAACAGTGAGTGTGTATACTTTTGTGTTGCATTAGAAATATCTCCAAGCCAGAAGCACAAAAGTTTTACACTTGTAATGATACTTGTTGTAAGAGCACCCGCAATTAATCCTAATATTAAAATAGCTAATATTTTAAGTGGATTAAACTTTACTGCTATAGCTCCTACAACAACTCCGAACAGCAAGTCGCCCATTGCTGAAAGTATCGACTTTGAAGTAAGTACAGAAATCAAACTATGTTTTGGTTTGGTAAGATAAATGTCAAGATTACCATCAAAGATATCTTTACAAAGTGTATCTATTCCGCCAAAGCAAAAGAATGCTATTCCGTACCCAATAGTTGGTATAGACCACAAGTATAAAATATCTTGTATATTTATACCGTTGATACTTCCCCCTTTATTATTGAACAGTATTTGCCAAAAGAATATAAACACAAAGTTGTTTATAAACATTGCAACTGTTTGTATAATAAAGCTCTTCTTGTTGGATACACTCTCTTTTACATTGTAGCATACTGAGAGCCACAAATATTTTAAAGAAGATGTGAGTTTATTAAATACCGTTAACATTTTGTTTCCTTACTCCTTTCTTGTATATCACCCAAAGAATAATTGCAACAACTACAAACGATGCTCCAAGTGATATAACAGATGTTATAAGTTTTTCCACCGAAAAGTGTACAAACAAACTCGCAGGTGTATAAATTACGTGAGTTGTAGGAAGTAACATCAATATGTTTTGTGCCCAGTTGGGAAATAATTCTATTGGTGTAAAAGCAAATATTAACATTGCTTTCTGGCACAAAATCCATACCGAAGAAACATCTCTTCCAAGCCAAATTGCAAGCAGCCCTACTACTATATTAAAAACTAATAGCAATATCGCCGCTACAAGCATTACCACGAGGCTAATTACAAATTGTAATGCTGTAATTGGCAATACACCTGCAAATATTATGCCTAAAATACTTCCTGCTATAAGCAAAGCAAAAGTAAGTGGAAGTTCTGCCAATCCCTCTACCACAGTCCTTACTAGGAAGTTAAAAGGCTTTGTCATATCATAAGCAAAATCTCCCATTTCCACTTTGTTTGCTACTTTTCTGTAATAATGATGGAATGAATACATTATTGCTTCCGCCATTATTACATACCAGATTAATTCTTGCCTAGTATATCCAGCTAACTCCTTGCCTTCTAACACGAATTCCCAAAGGAACGAAAAGATGACAATGTGGATACAAAATGAAAATACTGTACCAAGTTCATCCAATAGTTTTTTCGACTGCTCAATAAGCGAAACTCTTGCAAATGCTAAATACTTTTTCATAATTAGCCTCCTTTGCTAGTTGTGTAAATATCGTAAATGATATTTTCTAAAGACGTGTTACTAATGCTTAAATCCTGTACTTTGCCAAGCTTCATTAGCTTTTCAATTACAGCGCCAACTTGAACAATACTTTCATCAAACTCCACTGTAAGCTTTTCACCAAAGCTTACTTGCAGTTTAGCGTTATTCAAAAGTTCGTCTGCATTAGTCTCACTTACTTGCTCTTCATAGCTTACTTCGATCTTCTTCTTGGTAAGGAATCCGTGCCTAATATCTTCAAGCTTGCTATCTAACATTACCTTACCGTGGTTGATAAGGATAATCCTCGTACAAAGCTTTTCAATATCTGAAATATCATGACTGGTAATAAAGATAGTTGTACCATACTTTTCATTTAAAGTACGAATCATACGTCTAACTTTTTTCTTTACCACAATATCTAAGCCAATTGTAGGTTCATCAAAAAATATAACGCGCGGTCTGTGTAAAGTAACAGCTGCTACTTCACAAATCATCCTCTGCCCAAGTGATAAGCTACTAACCTTTTTTTGCAAGAGTTCGTGAATATCAAAAAACTCTGCAACTTCATTTATTCTTTCTTCTAACGTTTTCTTGTCAATATCATAAATTGCACCAAGCAACTTATAACTTTCGATAACAGGAAGGTGAGAAAGCAAACAGGATTTTTGTCCAAACATTGTTGCAATGTTGTATGCCATTTCCTTCCTTTCAGTCCAAGGATTGTACCCACAGACTGTTACATTACCCGAACTAGGATAAAGAATACCTGTCATCATTTTTATTGTCGTCGACTTTCCGGCTCCGTTAGGTTTAATAAAACCTATGATTTCTCCTTGTTCTACCTCAAAAGATATATTGTCTACAGCAGTAAACATATCTTTTGTGCCATTTTTACCTTTAGTTTCAAACGTTTTGCTAAGACCTGTCACTACGATTTCCTTTTTCATAATATTTCCTCCTTAAAAATTATTATATACAAAAAAGGTGTATCGACATTATATCAATACACCTTTTTTATATAACAAATTAATATACGTAGACTTAACCCCTACATATTCATTTCCTTTGCTTTTATATATTTCATAGGACGCATTGATACGACAAATTCAGCTGGTTTAATCCATAAACCTGCTACGACAAAATATTTTTGCATTGAACATATTCTATTGTTTGTAGTCATACCAAATACCTCCTTTTCCTTCAATTTTTCAATTTATATTTGTTATGATTATCACTTGAGCTATAAGTAAATCTACTCGGATTTAATTACAACCTATTTTTAGGATAACATAATATTTTTATTCTGTCAACCCTTTTTACTTTACATTTATAAAATTTGTTTTGTTTTTCCTTTATACCAAAAGAAAAACACATACAAAAATGTATGTGCATTCTTTTAATTTACTACTCTCCAGATTTTAGTCTTTCTGCTTTATCAAAGGCTTGAAGCGCTTCAACTATAGACTCAATATTACCATTCATAAATGATTCTAATTGATACATTGTAAAGTTTATTCTGTGGTCGGTTACTCTTCCTTGAGGGAAGTTATATGTCCTTATTTTTTCACTTCTTGCGCCACTTCCAACTTGTAATTTTCTTGTGTTAGCCATCTCCTCATTTTGTTTTTCTTGCATATATTCATATAATTTTGCTCTTAGCATTTTCATACAAGATTCTCTGTTTTGGATTTGAGAACGTTCAGACTGGCTGGCAACAACAAATCCTGTTGGTATATGTGTTATTCTTACTGCAGATTCAGTTTTATTTACGTGTTGTCCACCAGCACCTGATGCTCTATATGTATCTATTTTTAAATCACTTGTATTTATTTCAACTTCTACTTCATCAACTTCTGGTAAAACTGCTACTGTTACTGTAGATGTATGTATTCTTCCACTCGCTTCAGTTTCAGGAACACGTTGTACCCTATGAACACCACTTTCAAATTTAAGCTTGCTATATGCTCCTTTACCTTTAATACTAAATGAGATTTCTTTTATTCCACCAAGTTCCGTTTCATTTATGTCTAAAACTTCAACTTGCCATCTGTTTAAATCTGCATACATAGAATACATTCTGTATAATGCGTGAGCAAAAAGAGCCGCTTCTTCTCCACCTGCTCCACCACGTATTTCTATAATTACGTTGTTATCGTCATTAGCATCTTTAGGAAGAAGTAATATTTTTAGTTCCTCTTCAAATTCCGGAATTTTGTTTTTGCATTCATAATATTCTGCTTCTGCCATTTCCTTCATTTCAGGGTCACTCATCATTTCTTCAGCGTCTTCCATATTTTGCTTAACTTTTTTATACTCTCTATATTTTTCTACAACTTCTGTTAAGCCAGACTGTTCTTTCATATACTTTTTAAAAGCATTTTGGTCTGCTATAACAACCGGGTCAGATATTAATTTATTTAGTTCTTCATATCTTTTTTCTACTTCTTCTAATTTATCTAACATTGTTTCACTCTCCGTTTATATATTGTAACATTATATAGCTATATTTTCAAGTAAAATATGGAAAATATACAAACGTGAATTATTCAGTAAAAATTTTACATTTTATAAAATATTTTTGTACTTCACTTGCAAATACGCTATGAGCGTTGTATAATACACACAAGGAATATTTAGTTGTTGAGTGTCTACCTCCTATTCCAAAAGAAAGGAGGCTAGGTAATAATGAATAAAAGAGTTTTCATTTTGAGAGTTCTTCGTTACATTGTTATCATTTTATTCTTTCTTACCTCTTTGGTAATAGAGATTAAAAAATGACACTCATTTGCATTGAACTGAACCCAAAAAGTTAGACACTTTTTGATTAAGTATCATTAAGCAACAGACAAGGAATGAATTCTGTAATTTACAGGGCTCATTCCTTTTAGTTTGCCCTTAATCCTTTTATTGTTATAATAATCTATATATTCAATTAATTCTTTCTTAAAATGTTCTATTGAGTTAAATTCTTGTAAATACAAAAGTTCGGATTTTAATAAACCAAAGAAATTTTCTGCACAAGAATTGTCTAAACAATTACCTTTTCTAGACATACTTTGTCTAATACCTTTTTGCACTAATTTATGTTGATATTGTTTCATTTGATATTGCCAACCTTGGTCAGAATGAAGGATTAAGTTAGTGTTATTAGGTATTTTTTCAAAAGCTTTTTCTAACATATCTATAACTTGATTAAATACAGGTCTTTCGGATATATTATAACTAATAATTTCACCATTAAACAAATCTATAATTGGTGAAAGGTATAGCTTAGTACCAAACAAAGAAAATTCAGTAACATCGGTAACCCATTCTTGATTTGGTTTATCTGCTTTGAAATTTCTATTCAGCAAATTAGGTGCAATTTTACCAACTTCACCTTTATACGAACGATACTTTTTAACTCTAACAAAACATTGCAAACCAAGTGATTTCATTAACTTTAAAACAGTTTTATGGTTAATTATATAGCCCTTGTTTTTAAGTTCTAAAGTAATTCTTCTATATCCATATCTACCTTTATTCTCATGATAAATAGCTTTAATTTCTTCTTTTACTTGTAAATATTTATCTTCTTTATCTAATCTTTTAAGATAGTAATAATATGTACTTCTTGGTAACTTTGCGGATTTTAATAGAGCCGTTAATTTAAATTCTTGCCTTAATTCTGTAACGGCTATTACTTTTTCGGATTCTCTCGCTTTATCCTTTCCTGAACTAAGGCATTTAATTTTTTTAAGTATGCATTCTCCATTCTTAATTGTTGAATTTCAGCAATTAAATCTTTTTCTACTGATTCAGATAACTTCTTTTTTCTTGGTTTAGAATTCATTTTCTTACTTCGTCCTCGTCGCTCAAGATAAAGAGCATGAGGTCCTTCCTGATAATATATACGTTCCCATCGCAAAATTACATTATGATTAGCTAGGTTAAAGTGAATAGCAGTTTGTAAAGCAGATAGATGGTTAGTATGCATATATTCTACCACATGCTGTTTAAAATTACCATCATAGGAAGATTTTAAATTTTTAATTAAACCTTTACTGCCATGAGCCTGATATTTTCTTGTCCATTGTCTAACTGTAGTCCAAGAAGGTATGTTATATTCTCTTGCTGCAGCACGCATACCATACTTTATTGCAAAGTCTACTACTTTTAATTTAAATTCATCTGAATATTTACTCATAAAAAATACACCCCCAAATGTTAAACATTTTTGTCTAACATTTGGGGTGCAGTTCACATAAATGAGTGCATCACCTAATTGTTTGAGGTGGACATTCAACTTGCGAAACTGAATGTTCCCCTTTTATTTTATGTATTTCTACTTTATACATACATATTAACACATATTGTTTGTTTTGTCAAATGTAACTTTATAAATTTTAGCCGCCATATTTTATCTTATATTTTTCAAGTTCGTATTCCTTTTCTGTTATAGCTCCCATTCTTTTTAAATTTTGTAATTTTAATAGTTTCTCTCTTTTTTGTTCCTTACTTTTTTCTGCTTTTCTCTCCTCTACAATCATAGGTGTTGCTATCAGTATTACCAATAGAATACAAATTCCCATTCCTATTAAAACACTTGTCGTTTCATCCAATTATAATCACCTACCCATTTAATAATTTGCTTTTTTCTACTTCAAATTCTTGCTCTGTTAATATACCTTTATTTTTTAGTTCATATAAATCTGCTATTTTTTCATATTTATCTGTTTCCGAACTATCTTTATTTATTCTTCTTTCCATTTCAAAGTTACCACTTTGTTTTTGACTAGTTAGTATTACAACTATTACTAAACCAATAATGCCTAAAAAGCCCCATAGATATGGATGCTCTATTTTATCCTTACCTATTGCATAGCACATTAGGCCCCAAAAAACTACTAAAATAACATACAATATTAAATCGACCATTTCTATATATTGCCTCCTAAATTCATTATATCACATTGATTTTTTTATGTATATATGTTTTTCATTTTATATAACAAAAAACTTCCCCTTTCATTGACTACACAAAACGTACTCTAATGAATAGAAAAGTTTAATATTTTTATATAAACATATTTATAATGTATGTAAATTTTATACCGCACTTCTTACTAAGCTACCTGTATTTTTACATTCAAGCCTAATTTTATCAGCGATCAACGCAATAAACTCACTGTTTGTAGGCTTTCCTTTATTTGAATTTACAGTATATCCAAATATTTTGTCATGGACTGCAATTTCACCTCTATTCCAAGCTACTTCTATTGCATTTGTAATTTAAAGCCTCTTTATTTTCCCTCTTTATGTAAAATGTTTGTTAAGTGTTTTTGTGTAAGTTCGCAATCAATTTGTAGGGTTACATTTTTATAATTTGTAGCCTTATTTTACACTAGCAATTTTTGGTAGTCAAGCCAATAAATATGACTTTGCAGTAAAAGTTTTTGTCAGTTGGCGTGCGCACCATAAAACAAAGGAAAGTGAAATATTGGACTTTTTGGTGCGAAAAAAACTGAACTCTAAAATTAAAATAAATTTGAGTTCAGTTTTTTATTATAGTTCTGCTTCTAACTTATATTTTACATATCTTATCATTGCAATATTAACAACTAAATCTACAATTGTACTTATAACAAGTGTTGTATATTCAGTTTTTCTTGCTTGAGAAACAGTTTCTTCTAATTCTGTTTTATAATAGTCTCCTAATATGCTATTTTCATATCTATTATTTGTAATTTCTATTGTTTCATTTATTTTATTCTCAAAATTAATTACATCAACTACAGTTCCTAGCACAATCATTGCAACTAGAAAAACAAATAAGTTCTTTACTATACTTTGTATTCCAGACCTATCAGTTGTTTTCTTCTTTAATACAGATTTTACTGCTAATTTCCAAGCCACAATCGTTCCTATTACTGATAATACTATCGCAACTGCACTTTGCACCCAAGTTGGCGCGAATAATAAGAAGTTACCTAACATCATTGCTACAATTGCAATAACTATTGTTACTAATATGCCATATAATATATGACCAAATATAATTGATGATGTAAAACTTCCAACAGATACATATTTTCTTTCGTTCATAAAATCCCCCTTATACCTTCAAAAATAGAAATTATAGTACTATATAATCTCTCGCTAATATGCTACCATATATTAAAAAAAATGTAAATATTATTTTTATTTTTTTGTATGCTTTTTCACAAAAAGAAAACTTGTATTTCTACCAGTTCTTTTCCAATTCATTTACTAATTTATAAAATGTTGTTCTCTTTGTATTTGTCTTCTGCATTGTCACATTTGCAGTTTGCGCGCCTGCTTTCCACTTTTTATATTCTTCTATAAATTGTTCTGTTATTTCTGCTCTTGGTCTTCCTAACATTTTTCCTTTTGCTTTTGCTATTGCAATTCCTTCTTCTTGTCTTTTCCTTATATTTTTTCTTTCTTGCTCTGATACAAATGACAACACTTGTAAAATCAAATCACTTATGAAATTACCTAATAAGTCTTTATGTTGTGTTGTATCAAGTAAAGGCATATCTAAAACTTTTATATCTGATTTGCACTCTGTTGTTAGTTCTTGCCACTCTTTTGTTATCTCTTTGTAGTTTCTTCCTAATCTATCAATTGAGTGTAATACTAATAAACTTTTTGGACTATCTTTTAACATTCTTTTTAATGTTTGGTATTCTGCCCTATTAAAGTCTTTGCCACTTTGCTTGTCAATAAATATTCTTTCTTTTGGTATTCCTAATTCAAGCATTGCCTCAACTTGTCTATCTTCGTTTTGTTCTTTTGTACTAACTCTTACATAACCATATACTTTTTGACTTTCCACATTTATTACCTCTTTTCTTATCTGCCATTATTATATAGCAAGTGTTCGTAAATGTCAATGTGTATTTGCGAATATTCGTAAAATGTTTTTATAAGTTTTACGAATACAATTTCGTTGTGTTTTTGAGTGTTCGTAAAGGTATAGTTTAACAAACACTCTTTCCCACTTTATATCATTGCTTGCATTTCTGCTATTATTTTTTCTTCTGCTTTTCTATAATCTTCTACAATTGCAAATACTTCTTCCTGATATGGTTTGTAGAATAATAGGTTTAAGCCATTGCCAAAATATGAATTGTCTTTCTTCTCAATTGCTCTATATATGAATTCATATGTAAAGCCTAATCTCCTCAAATCGTTTACCTGCTTAACTAACAGGTGCGCGATGTCATACTCCTCTGCCAACTCTTTCAAAACTTCTATAACTTCTCTCCTATACTGTCTCTCGCGCGCAAGTAGTGTTTCTTTATTCAGTTCTTTTTCAATATCTATTTCTCTATTATTAGCACTGCTTTGGGAATACTCATTCCCTAATTGGTCGGCGCGATTACCAAAATCGGAATAAACTTTTCCCAATTTAGTAATTGACTTGCTCGTTCCCAAATTAGGAAGCGCGCCCTCTAATTGTTTACTTATAATTTCTCCTTTTTCATTTATGTACTCATTCTCTCCAATTGGGTATAATACCTCAATTGATTTGAATTTATCGTGTACTATAAAGCCCTTTTTCACAAGTCCTGATAAAACTTCTGCATAGTGATTTGATTGCATATTTGCTATGTCGCAATAATAACTAATAGCCCAATAACAAGGCTTGCCATTTTTATCTTTTTCGGCTTGTCCGCATATTGCATAATATAGTCTTCTTTCTCGTTCTGTTAATGCGCGATTTGCATATCGCATAACCACATCTGGTATCATATAAAAGCCATAGCCATTCATTACCATTTGACTTCCATTTGGCTTTTTGTTTATTAGCAAGAGTGGTTTATTATAATTGTCATTTGCCATTTTTTATCTCTCCTTTTTCAGCATAATTTTATGCTTGAATTTATAATTTGTTTATTTTTCTCTTGTCTATTTTCCCCCCTACCCACCTCATATTATTATATATTTACTTTAATAATAATTTACAATAATAATATTTTACTTTCTTTTTTATATAGTGTAGTAAGCACAAGCAATGTTTACAATTTTTTCAGTAAGTTCGCGACATTCCCACGAGGGGAATATTTTTTTATCTTTTGTGTATAAAAATCGTATAACTAACCCCCACTGATGTTCCTCTTTACTTTTTATATATTTGTTGTATTGCATATTCTTTAAGTCTTTCCAACTGTGTAATTGTATCTTCATAGTCAAAATATAACTTTAATTGTTCTCTCTTTTTGTTATATGCTTTTATAAAATCTTCTTCATTTGTATTTTCCATTTCTCTTGATATTCTCCTTTGTTCGTTTTTAAGCGCCCTAATGGCATTATCACATACAGTTTGTGGTTGTATTAAGTTATAATAGTTCATCGTTGTTAAACCTCCTGATTTGGCTTTTTAAAAGCCTCTGCTTTTCTTCTGATAGTCCTCTGCTACCACTTATGAAATTATAAAAAGAACCTCTTGTCATTCCTATTTGTGTCGCAAAATAATTATATGTAATGCCCTGTTCCTCTTTAATTTCCTTTAACTTCTTTCTAATAATGTCAATTTCCATTTTTCCTCCTCGATTTAAAAAATCTAACCTTTAACTTTAAAGAAAAAGGAGAGTAAATTACATTTAACAATTTTATTCAATTCACTCTCATACTAAATGTAGTTTTTATATGTATTGTTTAGACTTTTTTCATCTTTTCTAATAAAATTATAATTCACTGCCAACTAGATTACAAATATTTGACTATGTCAAGTATTGCAGTTAGTAGTAATAACTCTAATTTAGTATTATTTCTACTAGCCTACATTCATTGCAAGAGTAGGCGCGCAAAGTAGTCAAGTTTGCATTAGAGTTATTTCTACTAATTTAGAGTTTATACTACTAAACATTTTGGCAATTACCTAAAATATGGTAATATTATGTCGTAATTTGTAGAAAGGAATGATATTTATGAAAATTACATTAGACACAGACCTTAAACAAACATTTTGTCCTAAGGAATTCTTTGAATACATAAGAAAAATTAACGATGCCGCAGAATTAACAGGTGGAACAAGTAAACTTACACCTGAGGCATATTTAGATAAACTTATAAACGAATGCAAGAACGAAATTATTAACAAAACTGAATTAACTAAAAAGAAAAAACATACTAAAAAAATTGCAGAGATAGTTGCAAGATAATACAAAATTCGACATTTTTATCACACATAATATGGTTGAATATAGGTAGGCAAGCAATATGCCTATCTATTTTGTATAAAGGAATATTAAATTATGAATTATATTATTAAACTTTTAAGAGTACAACATATGTATTCGCAGCAACAAGTTGCAGATTATTTGGCAGTTTGCCAAAAAACTTATTCAGACTACGAAACAGGTAACACAAGAATATCTTTGGAAATTCTTATTAAACTTGCTAAACTTTATAATGTAGATATGAATTATATAACAGGCTTAAGCAAACAAGTCAAGCCATTCCCAACAGAATAAAGATATATAAAAAGGTGCCATTACATTAATGTTTTTCTACATTAATTGTAATAGCACTCTTGCTTTCGTCATATAGTCTGTGTACCTTTTGACACTTCACTTCTTTCTTTTTGCATTACGCTTAGTGCTTTAGATTGTTGACTTATCGTGCTTTCTCTTGTTGTTCCTTCAGTTGCTTCTATTGCACTAGATAATATATCTCTACCATTAACACTTTTTAATACAAATCCTGTTTCTTCTCTGTCATTTTGTTCATAAAATTCTTGTTCTCCTACATCTCTTACTTCATTTCTTAATATTCTTTTCTCTTCTTTTCCTTCTAACTTTTTTTCTAATTCCTGAGTTTCTCTATTTTCTATAGTTGCCTCTTCTAATTCATCTAATTGTGATTCTAATTCTGTAGCTATTTGCATATAACTTTCAGCACCCTCAAAATATTCTAAACTCTCCTCGATACTTTCTAAATACTTGTCTATATCTACTCCTAGTTTCTCCAATCTATCTCCATATACTTGGGGGATTTTCTCTTTAAGATATGCTTTTAAAGTTACAATATCCACACTATCATCATAATATTTTTCTAATTCTTGTTCTATATCTAAATTAGTAATTTTAGGCCTTTCATCTTTGTTTTCTTCTCTGCCATTTTGTTCATACGTTTCTTTGCTTCTTTCTATTTGAGTATTAGCTAATGGATATTGCTCTTTTAATTTTGGAGACATTCTTAAAGCCATACTTTCTAGTAATTCCAATCTTTTCTCTATATCTGTTTCCATAGTATATCTATCCATTAAATCTTGGCATTGTTCAAAAAACATTCCTTTTTTATCTTCTGGTAAACTACTAATTATTTCTGCAATCCCTTTAATTTCTGTAGTTTTTCCATATATTTGGTCAAAATGCGTAATTGCTGATTCGTAAGAATCTCCAAACTTGCTTAAATCATACCCTAAATATGACAATTCTTTTTCTTTCATTACAGCAAATACTTCATCGGGAGTTATGTCACTACCCATTTCTTGAAAAAATCTAGCTGTTTCTTCAAGAGACGCCCTCATGGCATCTACTTCTATTATTGATTGTTCGTAATTATACGCATTTCTAAATCCTGTAAAAAAGTGATTTATTACATGCTCTCTGGTCATTTTTTTATTGTCTTCATTTGATATAGGATTATCTTGCAAATTATCATTTTGTTTTACATGTCTTAACTCGTGATGTGTAGCTAAAATTAATTCTATGAACTCCTTTCTTTCTTCTATTGGTGAAACTTCTGGGATTTCATCCTCAATATCTATTTGTCCTAATTCAGCAAGTCTTTTCATTTCTTTATTATCTTTCATATCGACAATATTTTGGTAACCTATCTCTACTTGCTGCAGTCCGCCTTGTGTTCTATCTGGTCTAACACATCCACCTGTGTCATAAATTGTTTCAAATGTAAAATCAATTCCTAACTCTTTTCTCTTTCTATCTGCTATATAATTCAATATTTCTTCAATTTCATCTATTGAACAAGATTCATAATTATTAACTTTATTTTTTATATCTTCATCTATTTCTACTTCATCATCAAGTATAACCTGATTTTCTTCTATTTGAGCTTCAGCTATATCTTCCTGTTCAAATTCATAGTCAAAATCATCAAATCCACCTGACTTTTCTGCATCTTCTATAATTTCTTTTTGTTGTTCTGATGAAGTTTTTCCACCATTCTGTTTATAACTATCATCTGGCCTTATTTTCCCACCATCACTCATTTCATTTTTTACTTCAAATCTCTCTCTAAATCGTCCCATTTTTTCCCCCTTTATCCGCATTATTATCTAAACATATTTATAATTTTGTTTATTATTTTTTTTATAAAAGATTCTTTATATGGTATTACTTCGTTTGTTTCTTTATTCTCTATAACATTCTCTTGTACTTTTTTATTAAAAATCTTGTCTGCATCAAATGAAATTTGAAAAACTTCTTCATATGCTTTTTCATTTTGGGCATATATTTCCCTTAATCTTTCTTTTTCATTTTCATCTTCACACCAAAACTCCAAATTAAGCAATGCTATTATAGCAAGAGTTTCTTCCATTAACTCTTGGTCCTTTATTGGTTTATCTATATCTATTCCTTTTCTATAATTATGGTCTTTTTCTTCTTTAAAAAGTTCCCTCAATTGTTTTGGAACCTTGTTTATTTGTTCTTCATTTAGTAAACTTAAAAATTCATCTACTTCTGAATATGCTTGTCTAGTTGTTGCAGATACGCCCATTGCTCTATCTCCTTCTTATAGTTTTATGTTATCATATATGAATTGTTTTTTCAACATTTTATTTCATCTTTAACATAACTATTTGGCTATTATCTAACATTATTTTATATTCCATTCCCTCTTTAATTAATTGAGTCGCAGTATATATATCAATGCCGATTTTTATATTTGTTTTTGTATCATATAGTTGTATATATTTAGTTCTTTTGTTAAAGGTATATTGTAGCTTATTTAACAATACTTTTATGCTAATCGCGCCCACTATTTCAAATTCAATATTTTGCCATTCTTGCGCTTGTAACTTACTTTTTAATTCTTTAATTTGTTTATCAATTGTATTCATACATTTACCCCCTCTTTATGCTCTCCTTAGATTTGAAAGTGGAGAATGCTTTTGATATTGCATTCTTAAATCATCACACTCTAAATCTAAATATGCTTCCTCTGTCACTCTTACACTTGAATGACCTAATATTTTTGATAAAGTGAATATATCTCCACCACTCATTAAAAATCTTTTAGCGAAGTTATTTCTCAACTTGTGGGGGTGTAAATCTTCAAGTCCTATTCTTTTTCCATAGTTTCTAAAATGTTCTTCATAACAACTTACCTTTAATGCTGTACCTCTTGTAGTACAAAATATATATGGTGTGTGGTGGTATCTATCTTTGTATTGCAACCACCTCTTTAACTCTTTTAACATTTCAGTAGAGAAAAATACAAATCTATCTTTCCTACCTTTTGTGTTCTCTCCTGGCAATTTAATTGTTCTGCGCGCAAAGTCTATATCACTTTCTTTTATTAGTAGAGTTTCCCCTATTCTCATTCCTGTATCAAATATCAATTGCGCGATTACATAGTCCCTATATTCGCAAAATCTTGATAAGTTAAAACATTTAAATAATTTATTCATATTAACATCATCAATATAACCAACTACTTTTCGTGGGTTTACCAATTGCTTTATTCTTCTAACAGGACTATTCATTATATATCTATTATCATACATATAATTGAAAAAAACTTTAATATTTCTAATGTAATTATTTATTGTAGTTTTGCTTATTTCCTCTTTATAGTCCTCTCTATTTTCAGGGAAATTAATTTTGCGAGTTGCCTCATTCCCAACAACTGTGTATTTGCCTCTTTCTTCTAAATACTTGATGTATTCCCTGATGTGTATCTCGCGCACTTCCGCCGCCTCTTTAACTTTGTGTTTTTCTTTAAGGTAATTTGCAAATAACCTTAAAGTTTGGTCGTAACTTCTTAATGTCTTTTTAGATAAGTTTTTGACATCACAATAATTCATAAAATCGTCAATGTCATAATCAATTTGTTCCATAAAAAAACTTCCCCTTTCATTCAGTTATATTATGAAAATATAACCCAATGAATAGAAAAAGTTTATTGCTTTTCTCTCAAACATATTTATCGCTTTTTATGCGAATTTTTTACCTCAAAAACATGCATTTTTCGGCAGTTTGTAGGGTTAGTGAAATGCTACACTACACTTCTTACAAGGCTTCCTGTATTTTTACACTCAAGTCTAATTTTATCTGCAATTAGCGCTATAAACTCGCTGTTTGTCGGCTTTCCCTTATTTGAATTTACAGTATATCCAAATATCTTATCATGTACTGCAATTTCACCTCTGTTCCAAGCCACTTCAATAGCATGTCTAATTGCTCTTTCAACTCTTGACGGAGTTGTTTCATACTTCTTTGCTAAAAGAGGATACAAACTCTTTGTTACTGCATTTATTATTTCTTCGTTATTTACCGCCATTATTATTGCTTCTCTTAGATATTGATAACCCTTTATATGAGCTGGTACTCCTAAATCGTGAATAAGATTTGTTATTTTTACTTCAACTGGTTCTCCATTTATTTTAACATTCTTTGTTGTAACATATTTGTTACCTTTACTTTCGTAAAACGAATTAGTAACTGTTCCCAACTCTCTTATTCTACTTATTAACGTATCTAAATCAAAAGGCTTAATAACATAGTATGTTGCACCTAATGCCATTGCTTTACCTGTTATTTTCTCTTGACCTATTGCAGACATTACTACAATATGTGGTTTCTTTTCAAGTGCACATTCATCCAAATCTTCAAGTACTGCTAGTCCATCTCTTTCCGGCATTATAATATCTAGTAATAATATATCCGGCTTCAATTCTTTTACTTTTGTTACTACACTGTTTCCATCGTTAAGTGTTGCGACTACTTCCATGTCTTGTTGCGAATTTATAAACAGTGTGAGAAGCTTAACAAACTCTGCATTATCATCCACAATCATGACTTTCATTTTTTCTTCCATTGTTCCTCCTATTTTCTAAATTTTTCCAACCAACGCGTTAATTATACTCCAATATTTTCCAATTTACAAGTATATATTTTATACACTTTTGTTTATATTTGTCGATACAGCTTAATTTTCACTATTTTTCTACTACATTACCTCTTTTCTTTGAAAATTAAGCTATATTATGTTAAAATATATATTGGTGATTAAAAATGCACGAAAACAATGGAAAAAAAGTAGTTATTGGATTAAGTGGTGGTGTCGATAGCTCTGTTGCCGCATTACTTTTAAAGCAAGC
>JAZSRF010000042.1:0-10415 GCA_045538335.1 Clostridia bacterium
CCTATACCAGGAAGAAAAGATGCACCTGCTGATGATACAGTCGTAGTAATTGAATATTTTTGAATACCTTTTAAATACAAATCTTGAGATACTTCTATTAAATTTCCATAGTCTGATACTAAATTAAATATGATTTTACCGGCAGGAACTTTACTAAAATTTTGTTCATCAAAGTTTTTAAAATTCGTTTCGTCTATAAATATTGAATAAGAAATATTAGGCGTTTGATTATTTCTTAAAAGTACTTCCGTATCTTTTGCTAATCCAATAGAATAATTTAATCTTTTATCTGTATTTATATAGTTAAAGTTGTAATCTTCTGCTTTTGCAATTAATTGTTTGGAATAATTGTTAAATGAATATTCAAACAAGTTAATTGCATCTGTATATCTTACATCTTGACTCCCGTTAGAACTTGCACCAAATATAGCCACAATAACGGTTTTGCCATCTTTTTTTGCAAATGTTATTAATGTTCTTCCGGCTTCGTCTGTATATCCTGTTTTTCCACCAATACAATATTCATAATATCTAGCGTGAACGCTATCTTCTTTTTTTAATATTAAACGATTTGTATTGTTCAAATGTCTTTTTGAATCAGTTTTATTAGTTTTTTCTACTACATATGATTTAGTAGATATTATTTTGGTAAAAGTTTCGTTTTTTATGCAATAGTTAAAAATTTTAGCCATATCTAGTGCTGTGGTATAGTGATTATCGTCTGAATAACCGTGAGCATTAGTAAAGTTTGTATTTGCACATCCTATTTCCTTAGCTTTAATATTCATAAGTTTTACGAATGTTTGTATATCCCCCGAAACAGCTTCAGCTAAAACATTTGCTGCATCATTACCAGAGTTTAGTAATAGGCAGTATAACAGGTCGTTAACAGACATAACTTCGTCCTTTTTTAGATATACTCTGGAACTATCCCAAGGAATATTTAATGCAGTTTGTGATACCACTACATTTTTATTTAAATCTAAATTTTCTATTGCAAGTATTGCTGTAAGTATTTTAGTAGTACTAGCAGGATATATTTTTTTGTTTATATCTTTGTTATATAGTACAAGAGAACTGTCTACATCCATCGCTATGGCGGCCTTGGAACTAATAGATATGTTACTTGCAAATACAAAGTTAAAACATGTAATGAGTATTAATGTAAAAAGTACAATTTTATATTTCATTGTTTCACCTCTAAAGTAAAATAATTATACTATACTATATTTAATTAGTGAAGTAATTAGCAAGAAATATTTAAAATTTACTTTGTGATGTAATTGTGTTAATTGTGTTACAACCCTTGATTTTTTGCCTAAATATAGTATAATAGTTGCATAAGATTATGGAGGTTTATTTATGGATTTAAATAGTGTAGAAATTAAAATGAAAGAGAGAATAGATTATTTAAAAGAGGAATTATCTAGCATACGTGCAGGTAGAGCAAATCCACAAATATTAAATAAAATAACAGTTGAATATTATGGAATGCCATCACCGTTAAATCAAGTGGCATCTATTTCTGTGCCTGAACCAAGACAAATACTTATAGCACCTTGGGATAAAAACTTACTTGGAGAAATATCTAAAGCAATATCTAAAGCAGACATAGGTATAAATCCAATGAATGATGGAAATGCAATAAGATTAACATTCCCAGAACTTAATGAAGCAAGAAGAAAAGAACTTGCTAAAGAAGTAAGTAAACTTGGGGAAGATACAAAAGTTCAAATTAGAAATATTAGAAGAGATGCAATAGACGATGTTAAGAAGGAACAAAAAGAACTAAATACAAGCGAAGATGAAGTCCGTTCTTTAGAAGAACAAATACAAAAAATAACAGATAAGCAAATAGATGCGGTTTCTGTTGTTGTTAGCGAAAAAGAAAAGGAAATAATGGAAATATAGAGGAAGTTTATGAAAAAAAGGGTAATTTCTGCAGCTATCTTTATAGTGTTATGGGTTGTTATATTATTAGTTAATAACCCAATATTTGATACTGCAGTTGTAGCATGTCTTGCAATAGTTGCTACATATGAATATTTTAAAGCATTTAAAAATATAGGATATAATCCAATATCTTGGTTAGGATATGCAGGATGTTTAGCAATATTTTTAACAGGTGGGATAATCCCAGAAGAATATAAACTGATGTTAATAAAAGTAATAATACCAGTTGGTCTTATTAGTGCGTTTGCATATATAGTTATAGGAAATGTTAAAAGAACAATAGTAGATGTAGCAATAACAGTTTTTGCTTTATTATACATACCAGTTATGTTCTCGTTTGTAAAATTAATACTTGCTATGGAATATGGTAGATTTTATATATTATATGTCTTCTGTGGAGCTTTCTTAAGCGATACATTTGCGTTTTTGGTGGGTTCTAAACTTGGTAAGACAAAACTTGCACCAGAGATAAGCCCTAACAAAACAGTGGAAGGTTCTATAGGTGGAATATTTGGTGTTATATTATCATTTATATTAATAACACTATTAGGAAATTTAAAATTAGGAATATACGGCAATATATTTTATTGGATACTTGTAGGACTTGCAGCAAGTGTTGCAGGACAATTTGGAGACCTTACAGCATCTGCTATAAAGAGATTTTGTAAGATAAAAGATTTTGGAAATATAATGCCAGGACATGGTGGAATATTAGACAGATTTGATAGTCTTATGTTTGTTGCACCAATTGTATATTTATTTATAAAAATATACATATAATAGTTATGGGAGTTGAAAACAATGACAATAATTTTAACTATAATAAAACTAATTATAGTTTTAGGCATAGTTGCCACAATTCATGAATTTGGTCATTTTCTATTTGCAAAGCTATTTAAAATGACAGTTAATGAATTTAGCATAGGCTTTGGACCAAAAATAGTTCAAAAAAAGTACAAAGGAACAATGTATTCTCTACGTTGGATACCACTTGGTGGATATGTAGCTATCGAAGGTGAAGAAGGAGATTCTAAAGATGAAAATGCCTTCTCAAATAAAGCCCCTTGGAAGCGAATAATTGTATTAGTTGCAGGCGTTGTATTTAATGCAATACTTGCAACGGTAATATTCTTAAGTGTGAATATGTTTACACCAACATATTCAACTCAGATTTCTATGCTTAATGTAAACAGCGTTGCATATGAATCAGGGTTAAGAACTGGTGATATAGTAACAAAAATAGGCGATAAAACTACACATATATATCAAGATATAGCATTATATAACGAGACAGATGTAAAAGATGTTACAGTAGAATATTTAAGAAATGGCAATAAAGAATCTGTAGTCGTAAAAGATGCTGTAAAAGAAATTGGATATATGGGAGTATATTTTGACACAACTAAGATTACTGAGCAAGGAAATATTTTAACATATGTGGATATGGTTGAGCCGGGTATGCCAGCAAGTAAAGCGGATATAAAATCTGGAGATAAAATAATAAAAGTAAATGGTGAAAATGTTACTTATTCTGAACATGTTGTAAACATTATATCTGCCAATGCGGGTAAAGAAGTAGAGATAGTTGTTTTAAGAGATGAAAATGAAGTTGCATTAAAAGTTACACCTAATGTAAAAACAACTTTTGATTTAGGTATATTAGGTTACGAACAAACGGAAACTACACTTGCTACTTCATATTATAAATCTATATCTACTATATCTCAAATAGCTGGTTCATATGTAGATTTGTTTAAAGGTGAAGTTGCAATAACTCAATTATCTGGTATAGTTGGAATAGGAGAAGTTGTATCTAAAACAGAAGGATTGTTAGACTTCTTAAGTATGCTTGCAATGATATCTCTTGCAGTAGGTATAGCAAATATACTACCATTCCCACCACTTGATGGAGGAAAAGTAGCATTAGTGTTAATAGAGTGGATAACTAAGAAAAAAGTTTCACCAAAAGTGGAAGCAATACTAAGCTATATCGGATTAGGTTTGTTACTACTACTTACAATATTTGTTACAATAAACGATATTATTAGAATAGTTTAAAATAATTACAAAAGAGAAAAAATAAAAATCCAAAATGTTTCATCGTTTTGGGTTTTTATATTGAGAAGAGGGGTGAAAATATGAAAAAGGTCTGTGAACTATTTGAACAGGCAACGTTTATAGGCAGTACAATAAATGATTTGACGGTCTTAGAGGTAAAATTCTCTAAGAAAAATAATGCTGCAATAATAACAGTAGAGATAGATAGAAAAATAGTTCCAAAAGATTTTTATGAATTTTCTAAAAATGCTGAAACTGTTTTTGGACTAAAATCATTTAAAGTTATTCCAAAAGTTACAGTGAAACAAGAGATAAATGAGAATAACATACAAGAAATAATAGAATTAATAGGATTAATATTTCCATATATGCAAGATATCTTTAAGGATAGCAAACTAACACTTGAAAATATGGAAGCGGACATAGAACTTAAAGTGCCTAGTGCATCGTTTATGAAACTTAAAAAGACAGATGAATATATAGTAGATTTAGTAAAAAAATTCTATGGGGTAGATGTAGTAGTAAACATATATGATTCGTTAAATGCCAAAGAAGAATTTGCAAAAAATCATAAAGAGGAAAAATTAATAAAACCCGAGGTAAAAGAACAACCGAAAGTTGTATCTCAACTAAAACCACAACCACAACAAACTTTTACACCATCTCAAGCACCTAAACCAACATTTATACCACAGCCTAAAGAACCAGCTGGTCCTCTTCCAGAAGGCGTCATATATGGTAGAGGTATAAAAGAAAATGTAAAAGTAGACAAAATAGAAGATATAAATCAAGATATGGATACGGCTTGTATTGAAGGCAAAATTGAAGCTGTTGAAGTTAAGACTACTAAAACTGGAAAAGAAATGTTTACAGTAGATATTAGTGATAGTACAAGTACAATATCTACTAAAATATTTGCTGACCCTAAAAGAATTGATGTAGGTGAGCTTACATCTAAGTTGAAAGTGGGCAACTACATAAAAGCAGATGGTGCACCACAATACGATATGTATGCAAAAGATGTAAGTATAATACTAAGAAACATTGTAGAGGGCAAAAAGCCTAAGCCTAGAACAGATGATGCAGAGGTTAAAAGAGTAGAACTTCATATGCATACACAAATGAGTGCGATGGATGGAGTAAGTTCTGCAACAGATATAGTAAAACAAGCAATAAAATGGGGGCATAAAGCTGTTGCTATAACAGACCACGGTGTTTTACAAAGCTTCCCTGAAGCAAATCTTGCAGCATTTAACTATGCGGAAAAGAAATTTGATATAAAAGTGTTATATGGAGTAGAAGGATATTTAATACCAGATGTAGAACCTGGAATAGTTGCACCAGACACATATGTTGTTTTTGATATAGAAACAACAGGTTTTACACCTGGAACGGATGCTATAACGGAAATTGCAGCTGTTAAAGTAAAAGATGGACAGTGCGTAGATGAGTTCTCTACATTTGTAAATCCTGAAAGAAATATACCTAAAGACGTGCAAGAGTTAACACACATAACACCAGAAATGGTAAAAGATGCTCCAAAAATAGAAGAAGCATTAAAAGGTTTCTTGGATTTTGCAAAGGACTGTACAATTGTTGCACACAATGCAAGATTTGACACTTCGTTCATAAATCATTTTGCAGAAAAATGTGGTTATGAAAAACCAATACATATTATAGATACGCTTGCTATTTCAAGAGAAATGTTTGAAGGATATGAAAACCATAAACTTGGAACGATAGCAGAGAATTTAGATGTAGAACTTGAAAATGCACATAGAGCAATAAACGATGCAAGAGCTACAGCTAAAGTGTTTATAAAGATGTGTGAAGTAGTGGAAAGCAAAAATATGAAAGTGGGAGATTATGTACAGACAGAGTTTATAGAAGATAAAAGGCAGATGAGTCCATATCATATAATAATACTTGCAAAAAACTATGTTGGACTTAAGAATTTGTACAAGCTTGTATCTTTTTCGCACATCAGATATTTCCATAAGAAGCCAAGACTTTCAAGGTCGTTAATTAATAGATATAGAGAAGGATTAATAATCGGTTCGGCTTGTGAAAGAGGTGAATTATTCCAAGCTGTAATGGAAGGAGATGTGGACAAATACAAATCTCTTGCAAAATACTATGATTATCTTGAAGTACAGCCAATAGGAAATAATGAGTTCTATATAAGAAATGGAATGGTAGATAATCATAAAGGACTAATAGACTTAAATAAAAAAATAATAAATTTAGGTAAAGAATTGAACATACCAGTATGTGCAACTTGTGATGTACACTTCTTAAATGCACAAGATGAGCTATATAGAAGAATAATTATGGCAGGTCAAGGATTTGACGATGCTGATGAACAAGCTCCGCTATACTTTAGAACAACGGATGAAATGTTAAAAGAATTTGATTATCTAGATGAAAAAACAGCACGTGAAATAGTAATAGATAATCCAAATAAAATTGCAGATATGTTTGAAGAAATCAAACCGGTTGTTGATGGTACATACAACCCTGTTATTGAGGGCTCAGATGAAGAAATTGAACGTTTGACATATGAAAAGGCAAGGAGTATATATGGAGATCCACTACCTGAAATAGTAGAAGCTAGAATAAAAAAAGAGCTTAACAGTATAATTACAAACGGATTCTCGGTTATGTATATAATTGCTCAAAAACTAGTTAAAAAATCTAATGACGATGGATATTTGGTTGGTTCCAGAGGTTCGGTTGGTTCTTCGTTTGTAGCTACAATGAGTGGTATAACAGAAGTAAATCCACTTCCACCACATTATGTTTGTCCAGAATGTAAGTATAGCGAGTTTCCTCCTGTAACAGTAACAACAGGTGTAGATATGGAAGATAAAGACTGTCCTAAATGTGGGCATAAGATGAGAAAAGATGGAATGGATATACCGTTTGAAACTTTCCTTGGATTTAAAGGGGACAAGGTACCAGATATAGACCTTAACTTCTCAGGTGACTATCAAGCAAAAGCTCATGCATATACAGAGGTGCTATTTGGTAAATACAAAACATTTAGAGCAGGAACAATATCTACACTTGCCGAAAAAACAGCATATGGATTCGTTAGAAAATATTACGAAGAGAAAAATCAACATATACGTGTTCCTGAAATAAATAGAGAAGCAAAAATGTGTACTGGCATAAAGAGGACAACAGGTCAACATCCAGGCGGAATTATAGTTGTACCAAGAGACAGAGAGATTTATGATTTTTGCCCTGTGCAAAGACCTGCAGATGATCCAACATCTACTACAATAACGACACATTTTGACTTCCATTCCATCCACGATAACCTTCTAAAACTAGATATACTAGGCCATGATGATCCTACAGTAATTAGAATGCTAGAAGACTTAACAGGAATGGATGCAAAAACGATACCGCTAGATGAACCAAAAGTAATGTCGCTATTTAGTTCAACTGAAGCGCTAGGTATTACAGAAGAACAAGAACGTTCTAAAGTTGCAACTTATGCAATACCTGAGTTTGGTACAAAATTTGTAAGGCAGATGTTGCTAGATACAAAACCTACAACATTTGGTGAACTTGTTAGAATATCTGGCCTTTCACACGGTACAGATGTGTGGTTAAACAATGCACAAAGCTTAATTGAACAAGGAATAACTACACTTAAAGAAGCAATATGTACACGTGACGACATTATGATATATCTTATACAAAAAGGACTTGACCCATCTCTTGCCTTTAAAATAATGGAGATAACAAGAAAAGGTAAAGCTAAAAAAGATTTGACAGAAGAAATGAAAGAAAAAATGAGAGAATGTGATGTGCCAGAATGGTATATTGATTCGTGTCTTAAAATAAAGTATATGTTCCCTAAAGCTCACGCTTGTGCATATGTTATGATGGCATATAGAATAGCATACTTTAAGGTGTATTATCCAAAGGCTTTTTATGCTACTTATTATACAGTAAGAGCAGATGCGTTTAATGCAGAAATAATGTGTACAAATAAGCAGAAGGTTAAAGAGGCAATAAAGAACATTGAATCTAATCCAGAAGCAAGTAATGTTGAGAAAGATATGGTAACAGTACTTGAAGTAGTAAATGAGATGATGGAAAGAGGAATAGATTTTCTTCCAATAGATTTATACAAATCTGATGCTACTAAATTTTTGGTTGAAGAGAATGGAGTAAGACCACCCCTTTCAGCAATCCCGACTTTTGGTACAGTCAATGCTAAGAACGTTGCTAAAGCAAGAGAAGATGGAAAGTTTTCTTCTAAAGAAAACCTAGTGTCTAGAGCTAAGATAGGAAAATCTGCGTTAGAACTACTAGATAAATATGGATGCACTAAAGGAATGCCTAACTCTTCACAAGTATCTTTGTTTGATGAAGCTAGTATGATGTAATTGCCTTTAACAACTAAAAATAAAACAAAAACGGTTGATTATATGTACATTATATTATATAATGTATACGAGGAGTTGATATATATGAAATTAGATATAACAGGAATTGGCATTGATGTAACAGAAGGCATAAGAGAATATGCGTCAAAGAAAGTTGCTAAACTAGATAAGTTTTTTGATAACTCTACAATAGCACACGTTACATTTTCTGCAAAGAAAGAAAAACAAAATGTAGACATTCGTATAGAAAGTAAAGGTAAGACATATATGGCAGAGGAAAACACTCACGATGTATATGCTGGAATTGATTTAATAATAGATAAATTACTAGGACAAATAAGGAAACAAAAAACTATAAAATTAAATCGTAGAACAGAAAATACTGTACAAATGGGTGTAACTGAAGAAGATTTGCTAGAGGATGAAGAATAAATTTAACAGGTAATTAATAAAAAATACTGGTTTTTACCAGTATTTTTTTAACGTCTATATAATACGTAAACTATATATAATGTATAAATACTAATTAAGGAAAAACCTTCGAATCTAGAAATTTCAGGTTTCCTCTTTGTAAATAGTACCATTACTAAACATACTAAAGCAAACACACCACAGTCTATAAGTAAATAGTTGCCCTCTAGAACAAGAGGATTAATTAAAGAAGATATTCCTAATACACAAAGCGTATTAAACATATTGCTACCAATCAAATTACCAATAGCTATATTTATTCTGTTCTTTTTTAAAGCAGCATAAGAAGTGGTAAGTTCGGGAAGTGATGTACCTACAGCAATTATTACAATAGATATAAATGTTTGGCTGACTTTAAAGAATTCTGCTATTTTTACAGTACTATCTACAGTGATTTCAGCACCGATATGGACCATTGCGATTCCTAGCAGACCTATTACAATATTTTTAAATAACTTTTGCATATCTTTGTTTGTATAAATCTGTTTTTGTTCTATTTCTTGAGAAATATTCTTATTTTCTTTATTATTAGCTTTTTCTTTTTGTTCTAAATACTTTTTTTCTCGCCTATCTCTAAGATATTCTGTTATTTCATAGAATGTATAATAAATGAATATAGCGAACAATAGTAGAAGTATAATACCATCTGTAAGCGAAATCATATTTTTTGCATAACTGTTTTGGATATTATCTAATAAAAGCACAAATAATGCTATTGAAGATAGTAGGCTCATATGCATATCTTTGCGTATAGTTTGACGTAAAAGTTTTAAAGGATGTAAAACACAAACTAACCCCAAAATTATACACATGTTAAAAATGTTTGAACCTACAATATTACCTATTACTAAATTTGAAGTTCCGTTAACAGAACCGTTTATAGAAAGAATTAATTCTGGAAGTCCAGTTCCTACACATACAATTGTAAGTCCTATTAATACTTCGGTCATCTTAAACATTTTTCCTATAACAGTTCCAGCATCTACAAATATATCCGAACCTTTTATAAGAAGGAACAACCCTAATGCTAAAAGCAGTATATTAACTATTATACTCATAATTTTCTCCTTAGTTTGTGATATTATATCACAAATAAAAAATAAAAAGCAACGGAATACTTATCCGTTGCTTAAAAACTCAAATTTAATTTAAACTACATTTGAGATTCAGCTCTTTCTATAAGTTTTCTAACCATAGTTCCACCTATGAGAGACAGCTTGCTTGAGACAGTAAGTCACCATTGTAACCTTGTTTTAAGTTAACACCGATTTCTGCTGGAGTCAAAAAATTATACCGAGCAATTCGTGCTTGTCAAACTCAATAGTATCAAGTGTTAGAAGGAATTGCATAATTATAATTTTTATTAAAATATTCTTATTTATAAAGAGCAATATGTTCTTTATTTCCCAAAAACGAAAAAATCTTAATTTTGGGAAATAGATTAAAACATTAATATTAATTACAAGAAAATAAATAATGCGACAAAATTCGACATATGATAGGAAAGCACTGTGCTAATATTATGATATA
>JAZSRF010000043.1:0-6003 GCA_045538335.1 Clostridia bacterium
AAATTTTAAAAAATAAAAAATTACACACAATATATATATGATATATGTTGGAAGTTTATTATCAGGTGTTATAAATGGAGTGTTCGCTAGTGGAGCGGGTCAGATTATGGTGTTTTTATTAATATTTATTTTAAAAATAGAAACACATACTGCCAGAGCTACTAGTGTGTTTTTAATGGGGTTAGTTACAATAGTTACATTTATTAGATATTTAACTTTTGTAAAAGTAGAAATTTTACACGTTGTAATTGTGGTTATAACAGGATTAATTTTTGGAATAATAGGTTCTAAAATTATGAAAAAATTGCAGCCAGACTATTTAAATCTAATTTCTGGAATTGTTGTAGCAGGATTTGCTATATACAATATAATTAGGTAACAAAATGCTAATATTAGTTTCTATTATATCTGCAATTTTAGCTGGTATGGGAATTGGCGGCGGAGCTTTGTTTGTAATACTTTCAACAATATTTTTAGATTTTGACCAAAAATATGCTCAAACGATAAACTTAATAATGTTTATGGCAGTTGGCATATCTGCAACTATATCTAATGTAAAAGATAAAAAAGTAGATTTTAAACTGGTTAAAAAGATACTTCCTTTATTAATCGTTGGCGCTCTTGCTGGGACTTGGATAGTTAAACAAATTGAAAGCGGGAATTTAAAAACATATTTTTCATATTTTTTGGTAGCTGTTGGAATATATGAAATAATTACAAGTTTAAAAAGAATAAAAAAAGCAAAAAATAATACTAACAAATAAAATAGAAAGGAGAGTATTATGGATTGTTTGAAAGGAATGTTGATTGGCATAGTTGTTGGAATAACAGCGGGAATGGTTATGGGAGCTTGTAATAGTACTATTATATGTGATGCAATTAAACAAGGTAAAAAAGAAATTAAGAGATTCAAAAGAAAATATATGTAAAAAATAAAAGAGGGTGTCCTAAAAATTTATTTTAGGACCCCCTCTTTTAAGGTTATAATATGATTATTGTTGCGAGGATAAAGGCTACTATCAGTATAAAGAAGACAAGTTTTAAGATAAGGGTTAATTGAAAAAGTTTACAAAGACCATGAAATAGCAGGCTAAACAGATATATGATTACAAATGTTCCGGCGACTGAGATTGCCATTGCTATCAATATGAGAAACCAATAGCCTAAAAATAATAAAAGTGCCATAAAAACTTCCTCCTAGATTGACGAAAACTCCTCCAATTATTATTCTTGGATAAAAAACATTTACGTTATTATTATATCATTGTTGTCAATACAATTAACTCATACGGTTAGAACGAAAGATATAATAGTAAATGCCGTCAAATATATAAATTTTCCTAAATTGCTTGCTATTGTAACCAATTTATAGTAAAATATTTATGTGAAAAAATAATTATAGGGTAATGAATGGAGGATTTTTCATGGTATATAATAAAATAATGAAGACTTGTATATGGATAGCTGTTATAGCTCTTGTTGCATCAACTGCAGTTTTTGCTACAACAGATTTAGCAGTAAAAGATAATCAAATAGTTGGTGGCGTGATGACAGCACTAAAATACATACAAACATATTCTTGGCCTGTAGCCGTGATAGTATTAGTTTATGCTTTATACCAATACTATGTAGTTGGTTCAGAAGCTTTTGAACAAAAAGTAAGCGGACAAAAATTAATAGTTGGCCTTTCAGTATTTATGGCAATAATACAATGTTTACCACTTGTATACGCAATTGTAACAATTGGATTTTAATGAAAAATAATTAAACTTAAGATTAGGGTGGTTTTTAATGAAAATATTATTTGGATTAAATAATGATGATACAGTCAAAGCCATTGTAAAATATTATGAAGATACGTATAAAGAAAAAGTAGAGTATAAAAATGTGTACTACTATAAACAAGCAGTACAAGAAATAAAAACAGGAGAATATGATAGACTTGTCATATTAGAAGATTTGGAAAAATATCCAAACAACAACTATGCTCAAATTGATGACTTTATATTTAGAAATATTGATGCAATGACAGATGAGTTTGACGCAAAAAATATAATATTCGTGGCTTCAGATAGACGTAAACTGGGCGACGAATTTTTGGCGAAGTTATTTAATATAGGTGTTTATACTGTTTTAACAGGAGATAGTAGAACTAAAAGTAAAGTTGCTGCAGCTATAAATTCACCTAAAATGAAAAAAGATGTAAAGAAGTATTATGAAGATAGTGCAAGTAAAAATGTATATAGTAAAATAGAAGTTTCTGAAATAGAAATACAAAGAATAATTACATATTATAAAAACCAAAATGGTAACACAGAAAAATATGTAGAGATTTTTGATAAAATAGGAACACAATATACAAACGACCAGTTAAGAATAATAATAGGATTTTTACCTGCAGCTGTAAAACAATATTTGTTAGATAACAGTGATAGATATAAAGAAGTATTAGCTAGTGGCGGTATTGTAATGCCTGAACCCACTCCTGAAAACACTACAGTTGAAGGGACAAAGGAAGTTGTTGCAGTAGAAAAACAACCAGAAATAATAGAAAGAATAGTTGTTAAGCAACAAAATGCACAAGCGCCAGTTCTTACTCAAGTTATGGAAAAAGAAGTTGTGAGAGCAGTTTACGAAGTACCAAAAGACTATAAAAAAGTGGTTTGTGTAGTAGGAGCACCAAAAGTTGGAACAACATTTTGTATAAATGCTATAGCCACATCATTATTTAGAAGAGATATAAAAGTAGGAATAGTGGATTTAACTCGTAAAAGAGATTCTTATACACTTTATACTTACGATAACGAAGGTAAACGTGCTATAGCTGGTGAAAGTATGAAGTATGCTTCAAATGGACTTAACGAACCATTAGTATATGGAAAACTAAGTGTATATACAGGAGTACCTGGAGAAGACAGAAAACAATATAACGCTGCAAATGTTGTAGAAACAGCAATGAATAATAACAGTGTTGTATTAATAGACTGTGATTTCTCTACACCAGTAGATTATTACAGACTAGCACAAGAAATATATGTTGTACAAGATATGGATGTTCTAAACGTAAATCTAATAACTATATTTTTAAGAGAACTAAAAACTCGTGGAATTCCAATGAACAAGATTAGAGTAATAATTAATAAACATGTTAAGTGTGCTCTAACGGCAAAGGATATATTAGATGGTATAGCTACATACACAAGTCCAGACTTAAAAATGTTTGATGACTTGTTTACGGCTTCAGAGATGACATATCACATATTACCATTTGATCAAGAAAACTATACAAAATATGTTGAAATGATGTACAAATATAGCAATACTTTTAATTCATTCACTAGGGAGTTTAAAGAAAATTTAGACCAAATAGTAAATGCAATATATCCAATAGGAATAACAAATTATTCTACAAATACATATAACAAAAGCAAACCCAAATCTAGAAATTTTGGCATATTTAAAAAAGCTAAAATGGCAGAAATGAATACGTCAAATTCTGGATTTGAAAAAGTAATCGAATAGGAGAAAAAAGTATGGAAGTTTTAATAATCTTTCTAGCACTAATTATAGTAATACTTGCAGCATTTGCAATATTTCTTGTTAAAAGGAACAAATATTACAGTGTTGCAATAGGAAATATGTCTGGTATGGTAATAATGCAAAGAATGTTTGAACTTATGGCATCACCAATACCTGCATCAAAGAAAATAGAAGAATTAAACAATATAATAATTGAAGTATTCAATAGTAAAAGTTCAACCATCTCAATATTTGATGGAATAAACTATGAAATAAAAGCAACTAATGTTGAAGATACATATATAGATAGTATAAAATCACTTGCAGAAGAGCAGGATTTCAAAAACAATGCTGCAAACAACGTATCTAAATATTTGGTTGCAGCAGGTGGAAGACTTTTAGGATATAAATCTGCGATGGAAAGAAAAATACGTTCAGCAATGTTTTCACCAATATATTATAACGGAATGTATTTGGGATTTTGGCTACTAGAAGATGATGCCGAAAACGCATATGATTCAATATCTAAAGAAGAACTTGCAAAACTAAAAGATCACATTGGTGTATTTATAGAAAACGTATTAAGTCAAGAATCTATTGAAAGTGCATATAACACAGATAAGCAAACAGGTTTTTACAACAATTTATACTTATACTCAACAGTAAGACAACAAACAGCAAAGGAAGAAAATTCAGCACTTACCCTTATGATACTTTCTAATCTTCCGCAGATTAATGAAGAGTATGGGAGAGAAGTTGGAAACAGATTATTAGAAAAAGCTGCTAAATTAATGCAAGAAGTATTTAACGAATCTAATATATTTGTAAGATATAGTGGAAGTAAATTCTGTATAGTATCGCCAGGAGCAAGTACAGATGCACTTCACGCAACGGTTGAAAGATATGTTACAAATTTAAAAATGCAAGAAGAAATAGTAGATGGTATGAAAGTAACTTTAAACTCAAATATAGTTATGAAAAACATACGTAAACAAAGTAACATTGAAAGAGAAATATCTAAAATGGCAGATTATGTAGAACAGATGACTGAAGAGAATACAATAAAAATTATTTAATATATATTGTATAAGAAAGGAGGAATAAATATGGAACAACATACAGCCGTATTTAGTCCACAAAAGGAAGAGTCAAAAAGAGTAAAGGAAATAATGGAGCAAGTAGTAGCAGCGCTTAAAGATAAGGGCTATGAACCGGTAAGTCAAATTATTGGATATATTTTATCTGGCGACCCAACATATATTACATCTCACAACAATGCAAGAGCTTTAATATGCAAGGTTGAAAGAGATGAGCTTTTAGAAGAAATGATAAAAAAATATCTTAATTCATAGGTGAAATATGGGCAAAATATTAGGAATAGACTATGGTGATGCGCGTGTTGGACTAGCAATTACAGATGCATTAAAGATAACAGCTCAGCCAATGGATACTTTAGAGATTCATGGTGATAGTGATTTGTTAATAGAAAAAATAAAGCAAATTATGAGTGAGAATAAATTAGAAGCTGTTGTAATTGGTTATCCAAGACACCTAAATGGTGACGTCTCTGAAACTGCTAAAAAAATAGATGATGTAATAGTAAAAATAGAAGCATTGGGGTTAAAGGTGGTTAAATGGGACGAAAGACTTACAACAGTTATGGCTCATAAGACAATGCGTGACCTTGGAATAAAGCAAAAAGATAAAAAAATACACGCAGATAGACTTGCTGCTATGTACATATTAGAGGACTATATAAATAGTTTGTAAATTTTAGGAATATTGCTACATAAAGTAGCAAATAATATTAAAAATTAGGAGGAAAATAAAATGGATGAAAGAGAAGAATTAGAATGCACACACTCTTGTGCAACATGTGGTGGGTGTGGACATGACCACGATGAAATGGACGAAATGGAAACAGGTATAATAACATTTGTTGATGATGAAGGAAACGATGTTAGATTTGAAATACTAGATGTAATAACTTTAGATGAAAAAGAATATTTAGTAGTATTACCAATCGACGAAGTTGACTCAGGAGTATTAATTCTTGAAATAAAACAAGAAGATGGTGAAGAAGTATACGATACTGTAACTGATGATGAAGAAGCAGAAAGAGTTTTCAAAAAATTCCAAGAAGAATACGGCGAAGATGATGAAGAAGTAGAAGATGAAGAATAAGGGCTTGCCCCTTATTTTTTAGCAAAATATAAAAACAAAATGTTATAATGAGAATAAAATTAACGATTTCTGTTGATTTTCTTTCCCTTTTAGTATAAACTAAAAACATAAATAAGGAGTAACAAACAAATGAGAAACGCTAGAAGCCTTGAGGCTGTAACACACACACACACACACACACAACTTTTATGTAAATTAACACTACAAAGTAGTGGCGTTTTTCGTACTCAAAAAATAGCAAAAATAAAGACAAGATAAGCATACAAAATATGTATGCTGTCTTGTCTTTTTTTGAGCAAA
>JAZSRF010000069.1:0-2283 GCA_045538335.1 Clostridia bacterium
TCTAAATTGGTTATATTTATTTTTAATATTTTTTGTTTATGTTCTGCTTCAGATAATTCTTTTATTTCTCTTGCAACTATTTTTACATCTTCATCTTCACGTATACTTAGTCTTCCTTCTACCAGAACAATGTTATCTGTTACCAATAGATTTGCTGCTCCTGTATATGCGTTTTCAAATATTATTACTTCTGCACTGCCATATAAATCTTCTATTGTAGCAAATGCCATTAGTTTATTATTCTTAGTATATTTCTTTTTAATGCTAGATATGATACCTGCATATTTAACCATTTGCCCATCTTTATAGTTTGTAGTATTTCCTGTGCTATCCACTTCTTCTTTTAGCTCCATCATTTTCATTGTATCAATATTTGTAGCTTTAAGTATTTGTTCTCTAATTTTAGCCAAAGGATGTCCTGAAATATATATTCCAAGCATTTCTTTTTCCATTGATAAAAGTTCTCTATCTTCAAATTCTTTAAGTTCAGTAAATGTGTATTTTAATTCTTCTTTATCTTCTGAATCCATTGTATCTAAATCAAACATACTTACTTGACCTTTAAAGTTCTTTCTTGCTGAATCTTGAATTGTGTCTATAATCATTTCAAAAGATGCTAGAAGTGTACTTCTCGTTTGTCCAAAGCTATCAAATGCACCTGCTTTTATTAAGCTTTCTATACACTTTTTATTAACTGCCTCATCTTGTATTCTTTCACAAAAATCTGTAAAGCTTACAAATGGTCCATTTTTTTCACGCTCTGCTACAATACTATCTACTACTGCTACACCAACATTTTTGATACTTCCTAAACCAAATCTAATTTTATTATTATGAACTGTAAATCTTGTAACACTTTCATTTATATCAGGCTTCAAGATTTCTATATTCATTCTTCTACATTCATCTACATATAGAGGAATTCTATCTAGATTTCCTAAATAGCTGTTCAATGTAGCAGCCATAAATTCTTCTGGATAATATGCTTTTAAGTATGCTGTTCTATATGATACAACTGCATAAGCTGCTGCGTGCGACTTGTTGAATGCATATTTTGCAAACTCTGCCATCTCATCAAATATTTTATCAGCAGATACTGCATCTATTCCATTTCTTACACAACCTGGAACTATTACATTGCCTTCTTCATCTACTTGACCATTAATGAAAATTTCTCTTTCTTTTGCCATTACATCTAGCTTCTTCTTACCCATGGCACGACGAACTAAATCGGCTCTACCTAATGAGTAACCTGCTAAGTCCCTAACTATTTGCATAACTTGTTCTTGATATACCATACAACCATAAGTTACTTTAAGTATTGGCTCTAGTGCAGGGTGAGTATATTCTGCGTGCTCAGGATTTAATTTGTTTTTAATATATCTTGGAATTTGATCCATTGGTCCCGGACGATATAAAGAAACTCCAGCTATAATATCCTCTAGACTATCCGGTTTTAGTTCCTTCATAAAGTTAGTCATACCAGCACTTTCAAACTGGAATATACCAACAGATTTTCCTTCTCCCCATAGTTTATATACCTTAGGGTCGTGCATATCTTTATCAAACTCTACATCTACTCCTCTATTTTCTTTTACTAAGTTAATAGCATCTTGTATAACTGTTAAAGTTCTTAACCCTAAGAAGTCCATTTTTAGTAATCCTAGTTGTTCTAGAATTGTCATTGTATATTGTGTTGATATTGCACCTTCATTTACATATAGCGGAACATAGCTGTCAACTGGATCTTTTGTTATAACTACTCCACAAGCATGAGTTGAAGCCTGTCTTGGCATTCCTTCTAGCCCCATTGCAATATCTAATATCTTTTTAGTTTGTTCATCACTTTCATACAAAGTAACTAATTCTCTATTTTGTTCTAATGCTTTTTTTATTGTTATATGTAATTCATTTGGTATCATTTTTGCAAGTTTATCTACTTCTGCATATGGCACGTCTAATGCTCTTCCTACATCTCTTATAACCATTCTTGCAGCCATTGTACCAAACGTAATTATTTGAGAAACATGGTCTCTTCCATATTTTCTTGCAACATAATCTATAACTTCTTGTCTTCTTTCATAGCAAAAATCAACATCAAAATCAGGCATACTTATTCTTTCAGGATTAAGAAATCTTTCAAAAAGCAAATTATATTTTATAGGATCTAAATCTGTTATTCCTATCGCATATGCAACTATTGAACCAGCCCCAGAGCCACGTCCTGGTCCTACTGGTATTCCGGCAGTTTTAGCATAATGAATAAAATCCCAAACTATTAAA
>JAZSRF010000033.1:0-39520 GCA_045538335.1 Clostridia bacterium
ACTACACTCTTCCTAAATGTTAAATCTTGTGTTATACTATCCATGGAAATACCTCCGGTTTGTTTTCTGTTCAAAAACATTATACCATAAGGTATTTCCTTTTTTGTGTATTAGTGTGTCATATCTATTGTAAACCTATAAGAGTATATATAAATTACCAAAAGCATTTGACAATTATCTACATTAAATGTATAATGTCATTGTAAATATACATCTTATTAAGAGTGATGGAGGGATTAGGCCCTGTGAAGTCCAGCAACCTATTAAGTTAGGTGCTAAATCCTACGGTTATGCCGACAGATAAGAATAATTCTGGAACTTTCAAGCGCTAGGTTATTCTAGCGCTTTTCTTTCTTAATAAGAAAAAAGGAGGTAATTTATGTATAAGTTATTTACAAGTGAATGTGTCACAATTGGGCATCCAGATAAAATGTGTGACATTATTAGTGATAAAATTTTGGATGCATATTTGAGAGAAGATGAAAATTCTCGTGTTGCTTGTGAAACATTTGCAACTCACAAAAAAGTAGTAGTATCTGGAGAAATTACAAGTACAGCAAATATTAATGTAGAAAGTTTGGTAAGACAAGCTATAATGGATATTGGCTACGCTGATGATGAATTAGGCTTTAATGGTCATAATGTTGAAATTGAACTTTTAATAAATACACAATCTCCAGATATTAGTATGGGTGTTAACAAAGAGGACATTGGTGCTGGCGACCAAGGTATGATGTTTGGTTATGCCACAAATGAAACTGAAAATTTTATGCCATACACTGCATTTTTTGCAAATAAACTTGCAAAAAGATTAGAATATGTAAGACGCGAAAACGTTCTTCCTTATCTTCGTCCTGACGGAAAAACTCAAGTTACTGGAATTTTTGAAGACGGAAAATTTGTAGGAATAGATACAATAGTTGTATCTACTCAACATGATGAAGTGGATATAGAGACTCTTCGTGAAGATGTAAAAAAACATGTAATATTTGATACTATAGATTCTAAATATTTATCTGAAAATACCAAAATATATATAAATCCAACTGGCAGATTTGTAATTGGTGGGCCTGTTGGTGATACAGGTCTTACTGGAAGAAAAATTATAGTAGATACATATGGCGGTGTTATCCCACACGGTGGTGGAGCATTTTCTGGAAAAGATTATACTAAAGTAGACCGTTCTGCTGCATATTATGCACGTTATGTTTGTAAAAATATTGTTGCCAGTGGCCTTTGTGATAAACTTATGCTGCAAGTTTCTTATGCAATTGGTGTAAGCAAACCTTTATCTATTTTTATTGATACCTATAGTACAGAAAAAGTAGATATTAATGTTATACAAGATGTCGTAGAAAATGTATTCGATTTTTCACCATCCAATATGATAAACGAACTAAATTTAAAACAGCCATTTTACAGTCAAACTACTGCTTATTCTCATTTTGGAAAGAATAATCTTCCTTATGAAAAACTAGATAAAGTAGATAAAATAAAAGAATATGTAAAAACAATTAATGGTTAATTTAAGTCACAAGACACCCCGAGCAAATTAATGCCCGGGGTATAGTTTTAAATAAGTTTCTCTCTTATCGTTTTAATAAAGCTGTCCTTCTCATCCATTAAAACTGTAAGCCCTACCTTTCTATAATATACAAATAAATTTTTGTATGGCCCAGTATACACTCTTTGCCCATCAGCGTAAATTTTCACCTCGTTGTCGCTATTTGGCTGAAGCTTAACGGAATATTTACTCGGAATACAAATACTTTTAGACAAACAATGCATTTTGCTATTTGCAATAGCTTCTCTTGGTGTAATTTGTATGGTTTCCATTTGAGGATGAACAATACAGCCTCCAGCAGAAAGATTTAATGCAGTAGAACCCGTAGGTGTAGAAAATATCATACCACTTCCCACATAATTTTCAAGGAGTTCACCTTCTACACTTACCTTGGTTCTAAACGTTTTATCTTCTGCATCTTGGATTACAAATTCATTTATTGCAGAATATTCATATGTCGTATGGTTGGCTATAAAGTTCAAACCAATAAATCGCAATGTCTGTGCTTTGTAGTTAGGAATGTTTTTTACAAACTCTTCCACATCTTTTACATTGAAATGTTGCAAAAATCCTAATGTTCCACAATTAACGCCAATATACATTGCATCTATTTCGTAGTTGTTTTCCCGTAGGAGATTTAACAAAGTTCCATCTCCTCCAAATCCTATAATTAAGGTAGGATATTTTTCTACTACCTTATGGCCTTGTTTTATGAGTTCTTCTCTTACTTTTTCAGCAAGTTTTACTGCCTCTTTTTTGGTAGTATTTACATACAGTTGTACTCTTCTATACGTAGCATACATAGTTTTCACCTCAAAATCTTGAAAGAATTGTTGCACTACTTATGTGCAAATTGTTGTTTTTTCCATACCCCAACTCAATATCTGGGGTAACCATAGGTCCATGGTAATCACTGCCGGCACTATACAAAAGTCCAAACTCATTTGTAATGTTCAAGAGCTCTTTAGTATAGCTTTCAGAATGTTTACTTTGAAAAACTTCAATTGCACCAAGTCCATATTGCATCAGTGTACGAATGTATGATTTTAAATCTGCCATACCTATTAGAAGTTCAATAGGATGTGCAAGGCAAGGAGTTCCACCTGCTTTTAAGATATACTCTATTGCAGATTTATCTGTAAACTCTACTTTCCTTTTGGCAATTTTATCATCTATAGGATTAAGATATTTTACAAACGTCTCTTCTACACTTGTTGCATAGCCATAATCTACGCAAAGCTTTGCAACGTCAGGTCTACCAATATTACCAATTGAGGTATAGATTCTCTCTAAATCTGCATCATTGAATGAAAAGTTGTAATGCTTTTTCAAAAGATCTACAATAGACTTTAACCGTGTCACATTATCTTCCATAACAGCATTTGTAACTTCATTCAATTCCTTGTTGTATAAGTCGATACCATAGCCCAAAATATGCAAATTAGCACCCCTTACATCATACAGTGCGCTAAGTTCAATTCCAGAAATGACTTTTATGTGTTCGTAAGGATTGTTCGCTATTGCCTGTCTGGAACCTTCCATTGAATTGTGGTCGGTAATTGATACTGTAGAAATTCCTCTTTCATTACAAATATCTAAGACTTCTAAAGGAGTATGTTCTCCATCAGAATAAATAGTGTGGACGTGAAGGTCTATCATGCTAATTCTCCTTTATTTTATTTTCAATTGCTGCCTTTACTTTCGGATGAACAAAACTATCTATACTTTTACCAAGCGAAAATAGTTCCTTAACACTTGTTGAAGAAATAGTAGTGTTTTTAGGATTTGCAAAAAGTGCAACAGTATTTACCTTTTGCTCACCAATAATTAAATTAATTTCAGCAAGTTGTTTTTCAGCTGCAAAATCCGTCAAATCTCTTAGTCCTCGTACCATTGTATAGCAAGCATTTTGAAGAGCCACATCTACTGCTGCAACTTTGTGGTCCACTAAAATCACTTCAACATTTGGATTATCTTTGTAAATATCCTGAATTAACTCTTTTCTTTCCTCTAACGAAAACATTCCTTGGTGTTTACTGCTATTTACCATAACGGCAATAATCAGTTTATCAAAAATTTTAAGTGCTTGGTCTACGACATCCATGTGTCCGTATGTTATAGGGTCAAAACTCCCCGGGTACAATGCTTTTTTCATAAATTTCACCTACTACCTTTCGTAAATATTGTAAGTCCGAATTATTTTGTATTGTGTAGTCAAAATCATAAGCTGTATAATCTGCGCTATTTGCATCTCTTGACTCATATTTTTCTTTAGAGATGTTATCTCTTGCAATTACTCTTTGACACCTTGCATCAAAAGAAGCCTCTACAAGAATTTTAACATCACAAAGTTCAAAGTATTTCGTAAGTGGTAGTAAAGCATAGTCCAAAACTGTTATTTGACATTCACTAATCATACTATCTATTCTTTCTACCATATAGGTATAAGTAGCATCATACAATAGTTGCATTTTAGACTTGTCACTAAAAACAATTTTACCTAATGCCTTTCTGTTTACATTACCATCTGAATTAAATATATCATCACCAAAATATTCTTTAAGCTTTGCTCTCACGCCAGGGTCATTGTGCGACTCATGTCCAATTTTATCTATATCTATAACCTGTATTCCATCATCTGATTCTTTTAGCAGTTTGCTTATTAAAGATTTACCGCTTCCTGATTTGCCCATTAGTCCAATCAGCATATTTCTCACCTCGCTTGTATTATACCACAGGAGGTGATATAATTAAAATATATATTATTTATGTGTATAATAAGGAGAAATTATGATGGAATTAGAAATAGATTTTGAACTATATAAAATATTTTATACTGTTGCAAAATACTCAAATATAACTAGAGCTGCAGAAGCTTTATTTATTTCACAACCTGCAGTTACTATGAGTATTAAAAAACTAGAAGAATTATTAGATACAACTTTATTTGTTAGAAACAAACGTGGAGTTATATTAACTACTGAAGGTAACGTACTTTACGAACACGTAGCATCTGCTATAGAAAATATTAAAATTGGCGAAAACAGATTAACAAGCCTAAAAACTTTAGAAACAGGTAATATTCGTATTGGAATAGGTTCTACCCTTACAAAACATTTCCTTGTAAGATACCTAGAAGTGTTTCATAAGAAACATCCTAAAATAACTATAAATATTGATACTAGTATGACAGCCGAAGTTCTAAAAAAACTAAATGACGGGAAACTAGATATTGCAATTATTGCAAGTAGTATAGATAATTTTAAGGATTTTAATATAAATTACAGTAGAGACTTAAACTATTCTTTTGTATGTAATAAAAACTATCCTGAACTTATAAGTAAAAAAATGGCGTTAAAAGAGATTTGTAACTATCCTCTTTTACTTCAACATCCAGATAGTAACTCTAGAAAAATGCTAGACAAGTTTGCTGAAAAGAATAATATAAAGCTTACTAGCGATATGGAACTTTCTAGCCACTCACTTGTAATAGAATTTGCTAAAATTGGATTAGGTGTTGGATTCACAGCAGAAGAGTTTATACAAGAAGAACTAGAAAATAATGAATTATTTAAAGTAGATATTACACCAAAATTTCCTACCCAAAAATTACTAGTACTAACAAAGAAAAACTATTTACCTAGCTTTAGTACACAAGAATTTATACAAGTTATTAATTCTTAATGTATAATAATTCTAGCTTATGTATTATATTAAAATATATTATGCTAGTTAAAATTGAAAATTATGCCCACCTGTGGTATAATACTTTACGTAAGAAAACTCTATACCATATAATAATTTAGAAAGGGCGTAATATTATGAAACCTTATGACATTGGTCTTGTTGTAGGCAGATTCCAGCATTTCCATATCGGACATAAGTCCTTGGTCGAAAACGCATATAAACTTTGCGATCGGGTTCTTATCCTTGTAGGCTCTGCTCAAGAATTTGGTACTTTGAGAAATCCTTATCCTCCTTCTACCCGGATTGATGTAATCCGTGAGATTTATGGCAGGGATAACGATAACCTCATCGTAACCGAGCTTGCCGACCTCACTAACGAAAATGACATCACACCTGACTGGGGCAAATATGTTTTGCAAAATGTGCGTTCTCATATTCGCAAAGCTCCCTCTCTTATGGTTTATGGCAATGATGAATTTAGGAGCCGTTGGTTTGCTCCTGAAGACATTATGGACGCTGCAGAGCTCGTAATCCCAAGAAGCAGAATTCCTATTTCTGCTACCAAACTTAGAGAAGCTTTGGTAAAAGACGATTTTGAGTACTGGTCCAGATTTGTGGACGAAAAGACGCATAAGATGTATGACAGATTGAGACGCGAACTGCTTTCCGTTCCTGCATACCAAGAGCAGCTTGTAATAACTACCGTACAGTCTGAAAACAACAAGTAATCTTAACACAAAAGCAACGGATGCCCAATAGGACATCCGTTGTTATTATTTATCTGCAAAATCTTTGAAAAAGTCATAGACGTCATCTGAATCAAGAGATGTTTCTCGTCCAAATACATCATTTGCAAATACCAAATTGTACAGTTTGTTCCAATACTCTTTAAAAACTTCTGTTGCAATGTCTAAGTATTCCTGCCAGCCTTTCAAACCATAGAAACACACGTGTAAGATATCAAAACCTTCCGGATTAGAACCTAACAAAGATTTCAATGCACATTTTAATATTTGACACGTCACCTTTTGCTGATTTTCTGTAGGTTCAAAATAATACTTAGTAGTTGAACCGTTTTCTTCTACCCAAATTTCTCTTAGTCTTTCTTCCTTTATAGCAAATGTATAATTAGTTTCTTGCTTAGAAGAAATAACCATATAGCCTTCTTGTTCTTTTGCAAATTTACCCATACGCTATTTCTCCTTATACTTACAACAGTGTCACTTGCACATCATTGTTTTTATAAGTTTTATCTTCAATACGTACTAGTGCTTGAGCCAAGTTATAGTATTCTCTACCATTTAGTACATGGCAGGATACAGACACTCCGCCTTGAAGTTTCCAACCTTTCTTTAATAGAGCGTTTACTTCATTCACTAATTCCGTATTGGCAAAACTTAAATTTCTATCCTCAACCGTCACTACTTCATATTCCATATTATAGCCCTCCTAAATTATTTTTTGAGTTATTCAATTAATTGCATATATATTATAACACATTTTATGTAAATTTCAAGATTAATAGCTCTTTATAACTAAGCAAAAACTTTCCATATAGGAGTATAAATTGGAGCGATTAATCTACAGCTTACAAACTACAACGATCTCTTTCTAAAAATATTATTGACTAATTATTATAATATTTCAATAAAGTATAATAAATTCCATAAATTATACTTTTGTTTTCCTTATATTTTTGAAGAATATGCTATTGCAGTAAAAACTAAAAAATCATACAAAACGCCGTATTTTAGGCACTTGTATGATTATAACATTCCTGTATCTGGTTTGAGCTATAATTTAAATATTAAAATTAACTGCTTCTATTTCTGATTGTTTAGTCATATCTTTTTATTTGTTCATAACTTCATTTTTCTTTATCTCACAATAATTTTAAATATTTCTTTAACATCTCAACTTCTAATTTAGTAACTAATTTAATAAAATCTGTATAATCCCCTGTTATGTGTGCTTTATCTAAAACTTCATAATACTCTAATCTGTTTTCTTTCTTTATAATTACTGGATTAAATCCATGATTCATTAGATCAAGATTCATTATTAATCTTGAAGTTCTTCCGTTTCCATCTATAAATGGGTGTATTTTTACAAGTTCACCATGTAATAATGCTGCCCTAATTATTGGATGATATTTATTCCAAGTTTCATAATTTAAAACTAGTTTTTCCATCAATTCTGGTATTTTAACGAAATCTGGTGGTATATGTGTAGCACCTTTTATTGTTACATTTTCTTTTCTATATCTTCCTGCATTTTCATTATCTATTTCTTTTAAAATTAATTGATGTATATTTTTTATATTCCATTCTGTAATTGGATGTTTATCTTTTACCAAATCATCTAAATAAATAATTGCTTTTTCATGATTAATTGCTTCTAAATGTTCTGTTAAAGTTTTACCACCAACCGTTATTCCTTCTAACACAACTTGAGTTTCTCTTAAAGTTAAAGTATTTCCTTCGATACCATTACTGTTATATGTCCATTCTAAATTAATAGATTCTTTTAAAGATTTTAAAGTTTCTTTTGAAATTGGTCTTTTACTATCTAACTCTTTTTTTAGATTATCTACTTGTTCAAAATAGGTATTATCTAAATTTATTATAAATTCATTATTATCCGGTCTAACTACTCTCTTATCTGTTGGCTTAATTGCATCTTTTGGAATATTCCATGTACTTCCTACTTTAATAGCACCTTCAATTCTTCCCTCTTGAAGTAATTGTCTTATTCTTCTTTCACTAATATTCCATTTTTCTTCTGCTTCTCTTGTAGTCATATATTCCATTGCTATCACCTCGCATATTAATTATACCGCACTCGGTAGTATTTGTCAATGCTTTTATTCCGATTGCGGTAGTTTTATTATATGCAATTGTTTTTATTTTTAAAACTAAATAGTATCAATTTTTATTAAGTATCTTCTATTGCAGTAAAAAATCCCAGAAACCTTTGTTTTTACAGCAACTCATTTTATAATTGAAATTATAATCATATTAATTATTAAAAGATAATACAAAAAGGGTATTTAATACCAATTGTATTATCTTTTTTCTATTATCTAATATTACTAATTTGTATTTATATAATAATTTCTGTTATCATTCTTTCTAAATCAAATGAGTATTCAGCGCCCACTTTTTTCAGTAGTTCTTTATCGCATTTATTATTTAATCCTAAAGCAACAGAATAGGACAAATATTTTCCTAATATCACAACACTTTCGTAATCTTTTTGATTAATTAAAGTAAAATCCTTAATAAATTTTGCAAACTTTTTCCATCTGTTTAACTCTATTGCACCCTTTATTGTATATGTATCTTTAAAATCGGCTCTCTTTTTGGAAGTCATACAAAGTACAATAGGCAAAAACCAAACTGTAAAAAAGATAACAAAAATCATAGAAACAAACATATCTCCTTGTTTTTCCAAGTCGCCAGAATATGAAAATACGAATTGCATTATAAAAAGTACTACAAATGTTATTGCATATGCTCCAAACAAATAGCTGGCAAACGATTGCTTATGCTTTCTAGAAAATTTATATTTATCATATTCTTCTCTTACTTTTTCTTTCCATTCAACAATTTTTTTAGTATCAATTGTACTTGTAACCATTTCATATGCATACTTTTCATCCACACTAAGTTTATCAACCAAATCTGTATTTTTTAAATCTACAATATTTATATTTCCCTTGTCATCTTCTTGTAATTTTATAACATTTTTTACAGATAAGTTTAATATCGTTGCAGGCAAATCTTTTTTTGTTTCTATATTATTATTCACAAGATATGAAAGAACTGCCGGACTATATTCTACATTCATGTCCCTTACATATATTTCTTTTTCATTGTTTCTTGACAATATCCATTTGTTTCTATATCTAATAAATAACGTAACAAGTATCCAACTCATCGCCGTTATAACCATTAACAGCGCCAATTTATTGTTTTTCTCAACATATAACGTTTTTATTATCCCATATGGAAAACCTATAACATACAATAAGCAAAAATATACTTTCGGTATTTTTATACATATTTGTGAAATATTTTTAGCAGCTTTCCACTTCTTATCTAATAAATGTATAAAGCAACCTATTATAAACAGTATTATCATAATTGGCATTAAGTTTGTAACAAAAGAAACGCCAATTAAATTTCCAACCCACATCATTATATATATTATCAGTCCTATTAATTCCATACATTAACTCCTTACAAATATACTACCACATAATAATTTTATTGTAAATAACATGTGTGAATTTATCATCTTGTTTTTTCTACAATAGATTAATGATATGTTAAATATTTTTGTCTAACATTTTGGGTTCAGTTCATTTTGATTCTATTACTTTGATGATATTTATCTGTTTTTATCAAGAACCTTCTATTGCAGTAAAACTGCAGTAAAATTGCATTAAAAAATCCCGAAAGCCTTATCTACTAAGGTCTCCAGGATTTAAAAAAATGGAGCGGGTGATCAGAATCGAACTGACGCCATCAGCTTGGAAGGCTGAGGTTCTACCATTGAACTACACCCGCATTCGCTACGATATATATTATATATTATTTTGAAAATTTGTCAATACTTTTTTTAATTTTTTTCAAAATATCTTAAAATTTGTATTACCTACTAACATACATCGTATTTAATCTATATATCCTTTAAATTTTGCAAACTCTTCATCTGTTCTAACAGAGCTTTTTAATTCATCTAAAAAGCCAAATTTACTTTTATATTCTAATTCTTGTCTTAATTCATTATAGTTTGTATCTGTTTCTGTATTTTTCTTTTCAAATAGCATAACTACCACCGGCATTATTCTATCACAGTTTAGAGTGTTTGTAAATGCTTTTGTCTATTTTTAAACACTTGTATATCATATAAAGGTTGGGTAAAGTCATTATTGCATTAGCTATTCCTGACAAATCAAAAACAACTTCTACTACCATTATACTACCGAAAAATATTCCTATTACATATAGTATTCTAAAAAGATATATTGCAATATTACATTTGAATAGATACTTTATTGCTTCTTCTCCATAATATTCCCAACAAGGTATTGTGGAAATAACAAAAAACACCATACAAATATTTAGTACCACATTCCCAAATGGAACTGTACCAAATACACTGTTTAGCATAACTCCAACATCTGGTATGTTATGCATTCCTGTACTTACTATAGTTATACCTGTCAGCATACACAAAATTATTGTGTCTATAACTACACTTGTTGCTGCAATTTTAGACTGCGTATCTATATCTTGTTCTTCAACTGTTGCTGTAAATATTGGTGCACTTCCCATTCCTGCTTCATTAGAAAACATTCCAAGAGAAAATCCTTTTCCAATAATTTTACTTAAACTAATTCCAACTATTCCACCTGCAAACTGTTTTGCTCCAAAAGCGGCTAAAACTATTTCTTTTAATCCTGGTAATACATTTTGCCTATGTACTAATATTATACTAAAACAAAGAACAACATATAATACAGTACATATTGGTATTATTATGCTACTTATTTTTGCAATCCTTGTTTTACCACCAAATACAATATATGCTGTAAGTATAGCAAGTATTATTCCAACTAATGCTTTATCCATTCCAACGCTTACATTAAGAAGCGAACTTAGCGAATTAGACTGTGACATTGTTCCAGTACAAGCGGCAGACATTGCAACTACAACGGCAAATATTATTGCTAAACCCTTTTTATCCAGTACTTCATCTAGTACATACATTGCACCACCAAAGTAACCTTTTTTTCTATCTCTTTTCCTATACCTTAAAACAACTAAATTCTCTGCATAAGATATAACCATTGCAAATATGCCAGAGACAAAAAGCCAAAATAAACTTCCTACTCCACCTATTGTAAGGGCTACAGCTACACCTGTTATATTACCTGTCCCTAATGTTCCAGCAAGTACCGTCATAAGTGATTTAAACGAAGTTATTTTATCTTTATTTACATCCTCTATACTTTTAAACATATCTTTTATTGCTAATATAATTTTTAAATGCGGAAACCTAAGTTTAATACTTAAATATATACTTGTTATTGTAAGTAGCAAAATATATGGATAACCCCATATATAGCTATTTATATTAGATATTATTTCTTGTACCATATAACTAATATATTATTTTTACTAAATTTATATGCTCATTTAAATATGAAAACAATGCATAACAACTTGTTATGCACTGTTTTCGTGTATTACTTTTTACATTCATCAACAAATCTTTTAAATAATCTATTAGTAAATTCTTCATTTAGCATTAGCTCTGGATGCCACTTTATTCCTAATACAAATCTTTTATTATTTAGTTCAAAACTTTCTACAAATCCATCATCTGAAGTCGATGAAATAGTTGCAAATGGTTTGACTAATTCTTGGGTAGCAAGCATTTCATGAATACTGTTAACTTGCATCTTTTCTTGTTCAGATATTTCCCATAATTTTGTATCTTTTATAATATTAACATTATGCCTATAATTTATATCATAATAATCATGACTCTTTGTTTTGTCATATATAACATCAGTTCCAATTGCTCTTAATATGTTGTTAAATCCTGCACATATACCTATTAAAGGAATATCTAATTCAATTGCCTTCTTTGCTATTTCTATTTCATAATTACAACTTACTAAGCCGCCTTGCAATATTATACCATCACACATATTTACAATTTGATTTAAATCTTTTATTTCTTGCTCACTTAGTTTAGTTTCATCTTTAATATCATTATCATTAAAAGTCATCGTGTTTTCAGTTGGTAATATAACAAGTGCAATACCCCCATTTTGAACTACCAAAAGTCTTAATTCATCAACTATGTCCATCCTATTCCATATATCGTGCTCATCTTTATATCCTGGCTTTGCAACTATTCCAATAACTGGTTTATTCACTATATATCATCTCCTATAACAATATATTACACTACTAAAATCCAATAGTCAACTGTCATAAATATGTACTTACAGTAAAAAAATTACATTTTTATAACATTTATTGATTTGCTATTGCAAATATGCTACAAGCGTTATATAATACACACAGGGAATATTTAGTTGTTGAGTGTCTACCTCTATTTCTTAAAAGAAAGGAGGTTTGATAAAATGAATAAGCGAATCTTTATTTTAAAGTTTCTACGTTACATTTCTATCATTTTATTTCTCCTTACCACATTGGTAACGGCAATAAAAAAATGACACTCATTTATATGCAAATGAGTGTTTAACCTAATTTACAGGTAGACATTCAATGAACCAAACTGAATGTTCCCTATTATTTTATGTATTTCTACCTTATATATACATATTAACACATATTGTTTGTTTTGTCAAATATATATTTAAGTTTTTATTATGCTATTTTACATACCACTACAGTAACGTCATCTAGCACAATTTTATTTTGACTTCCTACTATACGGGCCATAATTCTATCCATTAGATTTTTCTCTGTAATTTCAGATTCATCTTTTAGATTATCTATTATTTCTTGAAGAGAAGATTTATTCACGTCTGTAACTGCTCCGTCTGAAATTAGCACTATAAAATCCCCTTTGTTCACAGGCTTTTCAATAGCTGTGTACTTAATATTAGATACAAGTCCCATTGGCATATTGTCTTGTTTTATTTCATTTACTTCTCCATTTTCTATCATATATGATGGTGCTGCTCCAAGTTTAATAAATTCTAAAATATTATCCCTTTCATTTACAGCACACATATCTAGTGTTGCAGATGTTTCGCCACTTTCTCTAAGTTTAACTAATTTGTTTATTATATCTAATATTTCCTGCTTATTAAATCCGCTAGCCCCCATTTTTTCTATCATAGAAATAACTGTTTCGCTAACTTCTTTAGATTTAGCACCAGAACCCATACCATCACTTATAGCAATAATTTTACTATTATCTTTAAGTTCAGTTACTATATATGAGTCCCCACTTACCATACTGTCTGCTTTTCTAACTTGCTTAACTACAGCTTTAACTACATATTTGCTACTTGGTATAAGTTTAATTCTAGATTTTTCTGTCTTACTGCTATTTAATACAAGCTTAATACTCATATTAGCACCAAAAACATCACTTACTATTTTTTGTATTTCACGTTTAGCTTTTTCTATATCTATTAAAATATCTGTTATGAATTCATAATGTTTAGATGTTTCTGTATTTTCATAGCTATCTTCATAAACTGCATACCCCATATATTTTAATTCTTCACGAATTCTTTTTTGCTCCGGAGTATCTACCTTAACAGGCTTATCTTCCCTTGCAATATTTCTAATTAAACTTGAAATTGTTTTATATTCTTCAGCAAGTTTTTTGCTTGCTTCATTTTCTTTTTGTTTAACAATTCTCATCAGTTTAATATTGCTGTATATGTCTATAATGTTATCTATAAGTTCAGATTTTAATTCACATTCAACAGGAACCATTTCTTTTGTTATAGGTTTATTTTCTTCAAGTCTTTTTGCTATATGGTCTGCTACAATGTCTATTTCATCGTTTAAACAATTGAATTTATTTTTACAGCTTATACATTCGTTCTTTTTGTAATCTTCTAAATATTTTTTAATAACTGTTTTTGTTTCTTCTATTGTTTCTTCTGTTACTGGAGTTGTGATGTGTGCAAGGTTATCGAAAACCTCAGACATTGCATTTAGTCTTTCTTTTATATCACTACCAGCACCAAGTAAGTTTTCGTAACCTCTACCTAAACCATTAGAGTTTGTTCCAAATAAATCTTCAAGCTTTAATATAAGCCTTCTTGGAAGTACTAATAATACACTTGACGCAACTAATAATTCTGCTAGCTTACTCCATACAATAATATCTCTTGTATATACATAAGAAAGTACTAAATTACCTGCTACAAATGCCGCAGCTACAACGTATTTGTTATATCTATTAAGTACGCCAGCTATAAAGCCTGAAAAAGCAAATGCCGTAAGTATTAATGAAGACTGTCCTGTAGCAATTGTATAAATTAGTCCTACAAGTACTCCTGTTGTAGTTCCTACCATCCAATCGTTTTTCCAAGATATTATCATAATTATTGTCATGATTAATACGTTTGCTATGTTAAATTCTAATATTGTTAGATTATAAAATGGAACTAACATAAGTGAAAGTACTATTCCAAAACTAATAATTTCTTCTTTAGAAAATATTATCTTCTTTGTAATATTAAGTAACATTGACATTCCAAAAGTCATTATAGAATAAAATGATATTGTAAGTAATAAATGTGTTATAGCTTGGCTCACTGTAAAGCTTGTCTTACTATAAACTAAACATGTTACTATATTTGATACAAACACCGCTGCTCCCAGCTTTAACATTGTTGTATATTTTTTACTATAACCTTCTATTTCTATAATAGATGTAAATAACGTATACGCTACATACGTCAAACCATAATTTATAAATACACTTACGTCAGCTTTAAATATTAAATAACATATGAGCGTTATAACAAATGGTAATACCAAAGGTATCTTAAATACTGTAGCTACACCTAACATTATAACTGCAAATGGTTTTACTTCCATAAATGTAATCATACATGTTAGCACGAGTACCAAAACATATGGTATTGTTTTATAATCGAAAAGACTTTTAGCAGTCTGTAAAAATTGTTTAAATCTATTTGGTTTTAAATTTACCCTCTCATCAACAACCAAATCTTCTTCAAATATCATGTGAACACCTCTTACTTTTTTACACATATAATACCGCAACTATACTATCGTATTTTGTCACAATTTGATTTTGTTTCAACTTTTTATATATTTTATTACAGAGTGGGTAAAAAATCAAGTAAATAGGCATATTTCACCTATTTACTTTTAATTTTTTTATTATGTTATTTTTATTTATTAATAACAAGATGTACATCCACCTTTTAATAGTTCTGTTACAAATAAAATACTTAATGTATCTTTTAAAAGGCCATTACAGAATGGGCAGAATGCTCTAGTTTCGCTTTCGCCATCTTCTGTTTCTACTCTATCTATAACTACTATCTTCTTAATATCTTCTTCTTTTTTCATTACTTCACAAATCATATCGTTTAGTTCTTTATTGAATTTATCTTTAGATATTGCTTTAGGCATTACACCCATATTCTCCATCATCATTTTATGCATTGTTTTATGTACATGCACAATAAGTATGTTATATGTTTTACCACACATTTTTTCTAACGGCTCCATATTTTGATGCATATAGTGCATTGGATACATTTCACCACGCATCATATACCCACCGGGCACCCCATAATTAGGATTTAAGTATTTATCACACATATTGTGTGGTCCTTCCCATTTATCCATACACTTTCCATACATATATGGTGGCATTTTATTATCCATACCTTTATTACCCCATTTTAAACATTCAGCTGGGCATGGTGCCACACAATCACCCATAGGCATACCCATATGGTTATATCCCATATAATTTCTATCGAATTCCATTTTAAATTCCTCCTACAGTATATTATATGGTAAGGAACATTTTATGTGCAAAAAAATAGAATGCTAATGCACTCTATTTAAAATCAAAATTCATTAAAACATCTAACCTTGACTTCATATTGTAGCTTTGCCAAATTTCAGTTGCCATTTCTCTTGTTATCTCTTTGTTATATCGAGGATTCATAGTATTAGATAAATAAAATTTACCATTGTCTTTCACTATTTCTTGTTCACCAAATGTATATAACACTTCAGTAAAACTTTCACCCGCATCATATGCTTTTAAAAATTTTAATGGGTCTTCTGGTATATATATTTCTTCATCCACTTTATTTATTCTTTTGTTTTTCATAGGCTACACTCCTTCAATAATTTCTATACTTTTAGCTATTATATGTTCTAGTCTAGTCTCATCACCAGATAAATACAAATATCCAATTAGCGCTTCAAATCCTGTCGCTATTTTATACGTTATAACATCTGTATTTTTAGGTACTGTATTTGCTTCAGCATTTCTACCTCTGCGTATTATATCTTTCTCATAATCTGTAAGTTCATCTGTCAAATTCTCTACAACTTTAGCTTGAGCTTTTGCACTTACATATTTTACTGTTTTTTTATGAAGTTTGTTTACTTGTTCATGCGAATTAGAAATTACATGTTTACGTATATATAACTCATAAACAACATCTCCAATATATGCAAGTGTTTTTACATTTACTTCTTTTACATCCACGTTTATTACCTCAAAAAAATTATATATTATATGTTTTCATTTTACAACAAATTTTGTTGTATTTTATAAATAATTTGTGTATAATTTATATATTCTAGGAGGCGCAAAATGCAAAAGAAACATGTTTTAATTTTAATCATAACATTCGTATTAGGAATTGTAATTGGTGCTGTATGCACTTATGTATATACAAAAAATAATAATAGTGGTAATAATGTTGTTTCAGGAAATGAAAGCGAAAATAATAATAACAATAATGAGCAACAAGAGCCTGGTGATTATACTCCTCTAGATTTACCAACAGAAGGAAATAACACAGTTCTTACTACTGAATCAGATACTACTTTAAGAGTTGTAAATGAATATGATAAAAACTTTTTTACAGCAAAGAAAAATCTTTTAATAATGTTTGCATCTTGGTGTCCAAACTGTCAAGGGGAAATTAGTGAGATAGAGAAAATATTAAATCATTATAAAAATGTTAAAGATGTAAATGTAGTACTTATAGCTCACGAATATGATAATACTGTAACAGATTTAATAGAACTTGTTGAAAACGATGTAGATTTTGGAAATGTTGAAATTAAAGTAGATTTAGGAAGAGTAATTAGAAAAACAATAGACCCAGAAGCTTCTACAATACCAATTTCTTATGTTGTAGATAGAAATGGTAAAGTGTTAGAAGTGCACAATGAAAGTTTAACATTAGAAAAAGCAATAGATATGGTAGGAAAGTAGCAAATAGCTACTTTCTTTACTTTTAGGCCATACTGTGATATAATTAGCTCCTAAACAATATTAGGAATAGTAAATTTATGATTTCAAAATTTAGGAGGAACTTATATGTCTGAAAAATTTGTAAGCAGAGAGCAAGTAGAATTATTGCGCGAGCGGATTAATTTAGCTGAAAAGACAGATGCATCACAAAAGCTTTATTCGTATATCGAATACTGTAAGCATGCTAAAATTTTGATTGTAGGGGCTGGTGGTTCTTACCCAGCTGCAATGTTTGCAAAGTACTGTTTAAACTATGTATTTTATGACTCTATAGTCCATACAGCTACTCCTCAAACAGCTATTAATCTTATTGCACACGGATGCTATGACTTAGTTATTGGCATATCTTTTTCTGGTAAAACTCCAGATATTTATGCTACTGCTGTAGCCGCTTTATATAACGAATGTGATTTTATTCTTGTCACAGGGGCGAAAGAAGAAGAAGTCCGCGAATTCTACAAAAATGATACTAGAGTTCATATTGTTTCCTATTATAACGCAAAAGACAATACTGGCAAAGAACGCGGTATGATTTCTATGGCTTCTACATTAATCCCTTGTATCATTTTTGATGACTGGGGAACTAACAAAATGATAATCGAAAACTTACTTGCGTTATCTGCTGGCAAAGACTTTGTGGAAAAGTTAGATATTGCATCAATTGCAAACAATATTAAAAGATGTCCTGTAATACACGTTTTCTACGAATGGGATACTTATGCGACAGCCTTGGATATAGAAAGTAAGTTTACCGAATCTGGTGTCGCAAATGTTATTTTGCACGAAAAAAAGAATTTCTCTCACGGCAGATATACATTATTGTACAAGCAAGATTTTGCTCTGTTAATTAATCTCGTTAGATATTCTGTTATTTCCAATTACCGTAACAATTATGATACGGCTTTGGCAGAATTTTTGCAAGGATTACCTCTATGTGAGAAAAAAGACGCACAATATCTAGAAATAGGTACCCATGCTGTCGGCGAACGTCAATGGAACATTGAAGCTTTAACAACGTTACCTTATCTAATCACTTCTATTGGAGAGGCTTTAGAAATAGATATTTCTAAACCACTTAAGCCTTTCCCAGATGAACCTACAAAATTGTATAATTACAAAGGTATATTTTAAAACAAAAAACAACGCACTAACATTAGTGCGTTGCTTTTTGTTTAGGGTATATGTTTTTCTTCACCTACAGGTGACGGTTTCAATTGAATACATTCATTTTCAACCATTGCCGGACAGCGATCTTTAAAATACTGGATGACTTCTCTTGTATTAGGTCTTCCGACTACTGTGAAAATCACATACCTTGCTATGTTTTTCTTGAGCTCAAACCGGAAACCTACTCCATCAAAGCCCTTTTCATAACGAAGTTTTGACATATATGTTCTCATTTGCCCCGGCATGATATTTTTGGCATTTATATTTATGACATCAATTGTTTTTATTTTATTTCGCTTAAACATTAGTAGTCCTCCTAAAAAGTATTTTTGAAATAAAAATATCATACTTACAATTTCAACACTTATATTATACCATACGCATCAACTTATGTCAACCGTCATTTTCTTCATCACTTTCTTTTCTTCTATACATATCACAAGACCAGGTTCTTCCAACTTTAGTATTGTCACATCTTCTGTCTCTAAGCTCTGGTATAGGATTTGGTGCAACTTCAAATCTATAATCGCATCCATGTTTTGAAATGTATTTTTCTATAACATTGTGACTAGGCACACAGTCTACATATTCGTTTACTTGTGATTGGTATTTGAAGAAATCTGCATTTGGTTGTAAGCTTTGAACTGGAACATAGTCCTCTCTTAATGCTGTGTAATCTACTGTACATTTTAGTACTTCTCTTACATATTCTATATTTGGTCCTAGTTTTAAAAGTTTAGGGAATGTTCCATCCGGTATTATACAAGCAGCATCTTTTCCATCATATTCTCTTAAAAGATATGCTGCAAGATGTAGTCCTGCTACAGAACGTTCATATCCTGCTTTCCAAACTTTTTTAACACACTCGTTTGTTTCATCACACATACAAGAATAATATAGGTAACACATAGTATACATATGCATTAATAAGTTTTCATACCAACCAACATTAGTATCCATTAAACTTCCATATTGTGTTACGTGTTGTTCTTCTACCATACCAATTTCTTGATATAATCTTCTACCTAAATCTGTTGGATACAAGTTACAAATATTCATATAGAAGTTCATTGTTTGTTGCTCTGCAGCAGTTATAATGTTTATATGTAACTTAGTAAGCATACTTGCTCTATCGTTATCCACGTGATATCTTACACTATCTAATGGACATCTATGATGAGCAATTGTTGGTCTTGCTGGCATAATTTCAGTATATCTTCCAACTAGTTTTTCGGCTGGAATACCGTAATCCATTTCAAGAAGATTTGCATATCTATACAAGTGATCAAAATCTTCTAAAAGTGCAAAATCCAACGCTTTTTTAACATATGGGTCAGGCTCATTTTGCGCAAGTCTTGCTGTTAAGTCTACAGCAAGCATCTCATAGGAAATTGTTTCTTCTAACGCACTTTCATTTACCGGCTTTAAACATTGTATTAACTTTTGCATTTGTTGTGACGCTCTTCTTATTGTAGCTAAATGTCTTCTAACCTCATTGTTATTACAGTTTCTGCTAAATTGATGCATAAAAAATACTTGCTCTGTTTCAGCACCATTCATTAGTATTATTCTTGTTTTTGTGTATGGGTCTACACAATTTTTATCATAAGACTTTGGATAAATTTCTTTCCAGTTCATATAAGATTTGTTTAAATCTATAGGCATTTGTTCAAATGGATTCAAAATAACCACACTCCTCTAAAGCCATATATATGATAACAACAAGCTCATATATGCAAAAAGCAACACACTTTTTGTGCATTGCTTTTGTATTATTCTTCATTTTGTTATAATGAATTATCATAAGACATAAACCAAGTTCCTATTTTATATCCATCATAACCACCCAATTTGTTATAATCTATTATTTTATATCCAAGTCCTAAATATTCTTTAGTTCCACCGTCTGAATAAGCTCCCATTTTAATACTAAATATTGGTTCTAAATTTTGTTCTAATCTATAAATATCTATACTTAAAACTGATATAAAAATTACAACTAAGCATACAAAAATTATTGCTGACGACTTGCTAAATTTAAAGCATTTTTCTTTTTTCTTTGTTGTATAATTTTCCATTTCTTTGGCTATAGATACTCCATTTATACAAGTAACTGCAATTTGTAATATAATTAATGCAAACAAAGTCCACACATATATATTTACATTTGAAATGCCATTTATGAAAGCTGCAAAAGCATCTATATAGTTTCTGCCATATGTTGCAAAGGCCGACATCATAACGGGTATTGCAACTGTCAGTGTAAAATTGGGCAATGTATACATTGCTAATTTATTTTTATTTCCTGTATTATTATATACTTTAAAAGATATTAGCATTATTACCATTGGTACTATTATAATTAATAGTACTAAAAACAGAATTACCATATTCATATTATCACCAAACATTTTATATCATAAGTAATTATTTATTTCAATCTTTGTTATTGCTTATTTATTATATAGTGCGCATCAAATATTTATATGTATTTTATTTACATATTATAGTCACAATGATATAATACTCTTATAGTATTTAAAAAAAACACTATCTTGTCATATTTCTTTATTTTTCGACACAGAAACTAAACTTGACATTAATTAAAATGTTGTTATACTAAATTCTAGAAAGGAGTGTATTTGTTATGAAAAAAACAAAAACAAAAGAACTACAATTACCCATTATAGATATTAGAGATGATATAGGATTAGAAGATGTAACTATTATTAATCCAATAGAAACTCTATCAAAAGAAGAAAATGAAGAAATAATAAAATCATGTATTGAGGGATTAAAAGCCTTAAAAGATCCAAATAGATGGATGACTTGGGAAGAGTCTGATAGAATTTTTACGGAGAAATATTTTAGTGGTAATGTATAATGTTATAGTTTTAAATTCAGCCCATAAAGATATAGATGATATTTATAATTTTTGTAATAATATAAGTATTAACTATGCTCTAAAGGTTAGGTCTAAAATTAGAGAAGCTATACAATCACTAAAATACTTCCCTTTCATTAATCCATTATATGCTGTCTTAGAGAACCAAATTTTCCGAAAGCATATTGTGGACAAGAGATACCTTATTATTTTTTCAATTATTGGACAAACTATTGTTGTCTTTCATATCATTGATGGTCGCAAAAACATAAAACCGACCGATTTATTCAAAACAGATTAATTTAAATTTTAAATCTAAAATTTCATATTTATTATTTATCTAACTAAAAAATTAGCCAAAAAGAAAAACACATATAATTAATGCATTTTCCTTTTTATAAATTAAAATTATATTTCTTTAATCATCACACAATAATTTACCTTTTTATTCTATAAACTTACCATGTAAAGCATTTGCAAAGTCGTTTGACATACTTTCTGCTACAATTATATTAATAGCAACTTCGCTAAAAGATAACATATATATAACTACGTTATTTTCTTTTGCTACATCATATATTTTAGAAATATACTCTACATTAGAATACATTTGCTCACCAATTATTGTAATACGTGCCAGTCCCTTTTGTATTGCAAGTACCTTCGGATTATATTCCTCAGAAATATTTTCTGTATCTGTTACTATCGTTCCAACATGTTCTCCCCTTGTATTTTTTACATTTACATTAAGTTTATATTTTTTTGCTAAACTTACTGACCTGTTATGTAATACCTTTGCACCTGCCGTTGCTGCTTCTAACATCTCGTCATAAGATATATTATTTATAAGTTTTGCACTATTTATTATATTTGGGTCTGTAGAAAACACACCATCAACATCTGTATAAATTTCACATCTTGCAGCTCTAAGACTTGCGGCAATTGCAACAGCAGACAAATCGCTACCGCCACGACCAAGAGTTGTTATATTCCCAAACTTATCTATACCTTGAAATCCTGCAACAACAACTATTTTTCCGCTTTCTAAATACTTTGTTATATTTTCTTTCATTACCATTTTTATTCTAGCTGTAGAAAAATTTGAATCTGTTATTATTCCCGCTTGCCCACCTGTTAAGCCTACTGCATCATATCCTTTATTTTTAAGCATCATAGTAAGCAAAGCAACTGTTTGTATTTCACCAGTTGAAAGAAGTAAATCCATTTCCTTGTTATATGTTTTTTCACAATATTCATTAGCTTTATTTATTAAGCCGTCTGTTGTCTTTCCCTGGGCTGAAACTACAACAACTACTTTATTACCTTGTTTTACTGCAGATATTATCTTTTTCATAACTAGTTCTAGTTTCTCTTTATTTGCAACTGAACTACCACCGTATTTTTGCACAACAATATCCATAAAAATACCTCCATATACGATATTTTACGTACATAGAGATATATTTGTTACAATTATTTATTTTCCTCTAAATATTCATCATAAGAACATTTTCTATCCTTAAAGTTACCAGGTGTTAAATCTATAATTCTATTTGCAACTGTTTGTACTAATTGATGGTCATATGACCTAAACAATAACACCCCTTTAAAGTTTTGCATTCCTTCATTTAATGCAGTAATACTTTCCATATCCAAATGATTTGTAGGTTCATCTAATAATAATGCATTTGCTCCCGAAAGCATTATTTTTGTAAGCATACATCTTACTCTTTCTCCTCCGGAAATTACGTTTGTCTTTTTCATACTTTCTTCCCCAGAAAATAGCATTCTTCCAAGATATCCTCTAACATATGCATCTTCTTTTTCTCTTGAGAATTGTCTTAACCAATCTGTAAGAGTAATGTCCCCTTTAAAGAATTCTATATTTTCTCTTGGGAAGTATGCATTTGTTACAGTTTGACCCCATTTGAACTCTCCACTATCTGCTTCCATATTACCAGATAATATTTCCATTAATGTAGAAATACCTATGCTGTTTTCACCAACAAAAGCTATTTTATCTTCTTTTGTCATTGTGAATGAAATGTTATCTAATACTTTTTTTCCATCTATGGTTTTAGACAAATTTTTAACAATTAAAACATCATTTCCAATGTCTCTATCCGGTTTAAAATCTATAAATGGATATCTTCTACTTGATGGTTTTATATCATCTAGAACAATTTTTTCAAGCATTTTCTTTCTAGATGTTGCTTGTTTAGATTTAGATGCGTTAGCACTAAATCTTGCTATGAAGTCTTGCAATTCTTTTATTCTGTCTTCTTTCTTCTTATTAGACTCTTTCATTTGTCTTTGAATAAGCTTACTAGATTCATACCAAAAATCATAGTTACCAACAAATAGTTGAATTTTACCATAATCTATGTCTGCAATATGTGTACAAACTTTGTTTAAGAAATATCTATCATGTGATACAACTATTACTGTATTTTCAAAGTTTATTAAGAATTCTTCTAACCACTCTACTGCTGGTAAGTCTAAACCATTTGTAGGTTCATCTAGTAGAAGCACATCAGGATTTCCAAATAAAGCTTGTGCAAGAAGTACTTTTACCTTTTCTTCTTCTTTTAAATCTTTTACTAACTTTTCGTGAAGTTCTGTAGCCACACCTAAACCATTAAGCAAAATTGCCGCATCAGTTTCAGCATTCCAACCATCCATTTCAGCAAATTTAGCTTCTAATTTTCCTGCTAAAATTCCATCCTCATCTGTAAAATCTTCTTTAAGATAAATAGCTTCTCTGTCTTTCATAAGTTTGTATAAAACTTCATTTCCCATTATAACTGCATTTAATACTTGCTCGTTATCATAAAGAGTATGGTCTTGTTTTAATACAGACATTCTTTCCTCTTTAGGAATTACAACTTCACCATTTGTTGGTTCTATTTCACCAGATAAAATCTTTAAAAATGTAGATTTACCTGCACCATTTGCACCAATTAATCCATAACAGTTCCCTGCTGTAAATTTAATATTAACATCTTCAAATAACACTCTTTTTCCAAATCTAAGTGTTACACCATTTGTCATTATCATAAAAACGCCTCACTTTACGTATAGTATTTTACACTATTAAAGCTCATTTGTAAAGGAAATATATAGAAAAAGCAGGTACTCAAAATGAATTAATTCACTTTAAGTACCTGTTATTTACGAGTTTGCAAATTACGCTTTTAATCCTATTTTTGTACCTGTTCACAAGGAAGCATTTTATTTCCAATTGTTTTGCAGAAAACAAATCATCAAAAATATTGTCTCCTACAATAACAACTTCGGATTTGTCTATACCTATGCTTTTTATAAGTCGATTATATGTTGCAACTTTAAAAGCACCATCTGTATAGGTTATCCGTTCCTGAGGAATTCCGCAAGCTTCCAAATTGTAGTTTTGTTTGTTTATAGTAGCAAAATATATTTCTTTTTCATCATTTAGATTTTGAAGTAATTCATAAGCACCATCAAACAAGCAAATTTCTCGAGTATAATTTTCAAAATATAACTCGTAAAAATCCACAATTTTCACTCCACAAAGTATTGCATAAATTTTTACAAGAAAATTTTGTTTTGAATGATTTGTGGGAATAAAACCAGTTTTTACAATATACATTGCAAGCTTATTTATCGCAAGGACTATTTTTTGTTTAAACTTACTTACTTCAAGCTGATTTAGTGTACATTTTACTGCATTACTATGCTCTTTACACAAATCTTTAAGTGTACCATCGATATCTAAAATAACAACTTTAGCATTGTTTTTTTCAACAAAGCGCATTACACTCTCATTCACATTCTCACCCCTTTAAAATAGTTATCTAAAGTAATTTTTCATAATACCCAATTATTATATCACAAATTAATAAAGATTTCAATTTTTATTAATTTTAGATTCACACGCTTATTCAGCATTAATATACTACTGTATGGAGGATTTATATGGATTTTAATTTTTGGTGTGCTTCTGGTCCAGAGCTTTCTGTCCTTGCTAATACGATAGCAATATACATCAGCGAGCATTATAACGCTAACGACTTGTTATCTATTGCGTATTTTGTAGAGACTTTAGGCAATAATTTATCTTTATTAGGTAATCAAAAATTGCGTTGTGAAAATTCTTTAAAATCTGAAAATAGTATTAATTATTCTAATGATAATATCATTGCAAACTCTACTCAAAACCCAAATAAATTAAACTAAATCTGTTGACTTCTTATTAAAAAAATGTTATCATATAATCGTGCTAAAAATTAGCATATATTTTTAGATTTTTAATATAATGTATTAATGGCGCTATAGCCAAGTGGTAAGGCACGAGTCTGCAAAACTCTGATCCCCGGTTCAAATCCGGGTGGCGCCTCCAAGAAAATTATTAAACTAGAGTTAATAGCTCTAGTTTTTTATTGTTTTTTGTATAATTGTATTATATAAAAATTAGGTTCCATTTACACAAGTTGAATTTTCTTCCATTTTGTGATATAATGCGTGCCGATAATCATTTTAACCCAAAATAACTATTGGAGGTTTTACTTATGGAAAATTATAATAATATTACTGTTCATGACTTATACGAGTTTGGTCAGTATTTTTGTAAGGATTTATTAGATGGCAAAACCTATCCTTGGGAAGTTCTCAACGAAATAGGAGATTATATTATGAGAGTTGGTCCTACATTAGCTAAACAAGAATTCGCACTTCACACTGGTGCTGACGGAAAGAAAAATGTATGGATTGCAAAGAGCGTAAAAATTGCAAACGATGCTCACCTTTATGGTCCGCTTATTGTAGACCACGGTACGGAAATTCGTCACGGTGCATTTATACGTGGCAAGGTAATCATCGGCAAAAATTGTGTTATCGGAAATTCTACTGAAATCAAAAACTCAGTTATACTAGATAATGTACAACTGCCCCACTACAATTATGTCGGAGACTCTGTAATAGGTAATCACGCACATCTTGGAGCTGGCGCTATTATTTCTAATCTTAAAAGTACAAAAACACAAGTCATAATCGGTGGTCAAATTGAAACTGGACTTCGCAAGGTTGGCGCCTTCTTAGGAGACTATGTTGAGGTTGGATGCAACTCAGTTTTAAATCCTGGAACTATTATTGGGAAAAATTCAATCATCTACCCAGTTTCCTGCGTTCGCGGCATTATCGAGGCAGATTGCATTGTTAGCACAAAAATTACTATTACAAAAAAGGAGAAAAAATAATGAGAAGACTGTTTGGCACTGATGGTATTAGAGGCATCGCAAATAAAACTCTAACTGCTGACCTTGCATATAAGGTTGGACTTGCAACCGCAAAATTACTTATGACTAATCATTTTCGGGATACTGTAAATTCGCCTTTTGGAGATACCAAACCTATTGTACTAATAGGAACAGATACACGCCCTTCTAAAGATATGATTGTTTCTTCCGTTTCTTCAGGCCTTACAGCCGGTGGAGTTAATGTTTTGCATATAGGTATCTTACCCACCCCCGCAATCGCTCATCTTACTAAACTCTACTCTTTTGCGGCAATTGGCATTATGATAACTGCATCACATAATCCTAAGGAATATAACGGTATTAAAATCATCGGCGCTGATGGATATAAACTTCCCGACCAGCTTGAAGAACAAATTGAAGAGTTAATCTCTAAAATTAATCCTAATACGATAGCGGACTACTATTCCGAAGAGTGCGGCAAAATAAAATCAGATTTAGCTTGTTCGGCTGCTGCAGACTACACTTCTAATCTTTTAAAGTATACTTTTAAGCCTTTAAGAGTTGCTATTGACTGTTCTAACGGTTCGGCATCAAGTTGCGTCGACGTTTTCAAAAATGCGGGTCTGTACGTCAGTGAATACAACATAGACCTATCTGGCGAACATATCAATGATAAATGTGGTTCTATGCATCTTGAATTTCTTCAAGATATCATAAAGAATTTTGGTTTCCATTTTGACTGTGGCATTGCTTTTGACGGTGATGCGGATAGATGCTTACTTGTTGACGAAACTGGTGAAATTGTTGACGGCGACCATATTCTGGCTATAGTAGGTGGTTACCTAAAGGAGCAGAATCTTCTAACCAATAATCTTATCGTTGGTACTGTAATGTCCAACCTTGGACTTATTAAATTCTGTGAGGCTAAAGGAATTAAATTCCTTTCTACTAAAGTAGGTGATAAATATGTTCTTGAAGAAATGATAACCAACAACGGTTCGCTAGGCGGTGAGCAGTCTGGTCATATTATATTCAAGGACTATGCAACTACTGGTGACGGTATTCTTACTGCTCTTATGGTATTAAATATTATGGATAAGACGGGTAAGAAACTCTCAGAACTTAAGAATCAGATGTTTAAGTATCCTCAAGTATCCACCCAAATCATAGCAACACCTGATGAAAAGAATGCATTCATTGCAAACACTTCGCTAAGACAAAAAATTAATGATATGGTCTACGAAACACTCGGAAGCGATGGGCGTTCTGTTGTACGGCCTTCTGGAACAGAAAACTATATTCGTATTATGGTTGAAGGTAAAGATTACGATACCATCACAAAACTTTGCGATGATATCAAGGCACTTATTACTAGTAATCTATAAAATTACTCATTAAGGGGGGTTAGCCGCCCCCTTTTTGTCTTCCTTTTATTTTTAACAAAGCACAAATATGCTAACTGTTTTTAATAAAAACAATTAGCATATTTATTATTATATATATTTAAAATATAATATTAATATATTTAGAAGTCTCTTTCTTTGCTCATTTCTTCTAAAGTACAGATATTTCCATCTTTGTCCTTTATGAGCAATTCATATCCACAGACTTCACATATTTTAGTTATAGTATCAAAAGTAGGTTGACTATTAGAACGTTCATAACTAGAAATAGTATTATCTGCAAGCGCAACTCTCTTGCCGAGCTCCTTTTGATAAAGCCCCGCCGTCAACCTCATATTTTTAATTATCATACCCAACATAATTTACCACCTACTAATATTATGACAAATTTCGCAAGATTCGTCATAAAACTGCAAGTTTCTTGCAGCCGTTTTCTGTTAGCGGTAAAATGTGAAACTTTATTGTAGAAGCAGCCAATACAATAACAAAAGCGGGCTAACTTTCTAAAAGTACGCCCACATTTACTACGAACATATAGTTCATATTATATCACAAATGATTTCACTTAATTCTTTTTAATATCTCTTCCTTAGATACATCTAACATTTGTAATTCTGCTATTATTTTATTTATGTCATTTATTCCTTCTTGTATTTTTCTTTCCACTACTTCACGCGTTCTATCTGCAATAAAAGTACCTTTAGTAGAAATTACATATATTACTCCTTTTTGTTCTAATTCAGTATATGCTTTTTTCACAGTATTAGGATTAATTCCAAGATTTGCAGCAAGTTCACGAATAGATGGTATTTGTTCATTAGGCTTAAGTATATTTAATGCTACATATCTTTCTACTTCTTTTATTATTTGTTCATATATAGGAGTTCTACTTTGGTAATCTAGAGAAATTATTTCATTCATCTAAATCACCACCTACTTTTCTATTTGCTAGTTTAATAAACATATCAATGTTATTCGTAAAATATTCTACGTTTTTATATAGTCCATCCTCTACCAAAGACATTCTTAATCTCATCATTGGTTTTGTTACATCAACTTTATCCAACTTGTTATTTAAAACATAATTTTCAAGTTCTTTTCTACATTTAGATTCTAATATATTTTCATAATATCCTGCCATTGTTCTTTCATAGTTAAATAGTCTTACAGCATATATGTCTGTATTCTTATCTATAACTTCTGCCGTTTTTTTGTTTGCTGCATCTACGTAATCTTGCAAGAATTCTTTACTTATATTTAAAGGTAAGCTATATGTTATATTTTTATGATTTTTATATAATCTTAAATTTATTGTAGTATTTATATTTGGTAGTTCATATGCTTGATTTAGATTTACACTTGCTAGTACCTTTTCTATTTTTTCAAGAGCAACATCTAGTTCATCATCTGCAATACAAAAGTCTTCAATTTCAAGTAAGTGTATTTTGTCATATTCTATATCTTTATACTCATTTACATATGTTTTATCATTTAACAAAATACTTACTATTTCATTATAATCTTCTATAGAAAGATATAGATTTAATGCATTTTTTTCACCATTTTCAAGTTGTAAATGCACTCTAATATTAGCTTCTTTATAGCTCATATCTTGGATATTTTTCTTTACTATTTCTAACAGCCTTTGGTTGGTTAAATATACATTGTCCATCTTTGTGTCTGTATATTTATTTGCATAATCTATTTCATCTATAAAGCATGCAATACTTGTTATATCTTGCACATTAAACTCAGCTCTATTATTTTTTTCATTATTCAGACTCTCTGCTCCACAGTATAATCCAACACATATTAAAGCTGTTGCAATGAAATATGTTATTCCCAATTTAATATTTCTAATAGATTTAGCAGTTATTAAATCGTAAATTAAACAATATGCAATAACTAAAACTAGTATAAATAGTTGGCCTACAAATGAATCTATTTCATTTATAGCAGTTACAGCAAGTATATCTATTGGAATAAGAGTTAAAGATTTTACAATCATATGCATATGATTGTTTTTAAATGAAGTTTCATTAACTTCCATTTTTCTTTTTTCAAATAGATACATTCCGGCAAAGAAGTAAACCACACTTAAAATACTCATTTTTATTATACTTGATGTGCTATATGCTACAACATCACCTCTAAACATTCCCGCAATGTAATTGTACGGCCAAGTATATTCTGCATCATCTTGTATTTTTTCAGCATATATAATTTCTTTGTAATTACCTTTTTCTTCCAGTTTCATCTCAGCTACTTGTATAACGTAACGATTTGAACCAAATATACCACCACTTAGTTCAGTTACGTAATTGTGCACAAATGGTATTAAAAATAATATGATAGCTGTTAAGATAATCATTGTTACGTGATTTCCAGAAAGGCTTGTCGCTATATTTGCTGCAGTAAATACAAATATATATGAAACCGTCCAAAGTATAAAATAATCTAGTAACATTTCAAATGGTATTATTAAGTTAGAAAATATTAGTGTTTCAACTCCTAAAAGTAATACGTTAAGTAGCATCATTATAACTATTAGAAGTATTCCACCAATGCTATTTGTTATAAATATACTTTTACGAGTAAGTGGCATCGAGTTTATAAAATCTACACTTTTTTTCTTAAACACATAGCCAAATAAACATAAAGATAATACAAGTGGTAACACATACATTCCTAATATGTTTAAAATAGAAATATTGCGCATATCTACTAATATTGGAGTTGTAGTATCTGCCGAAATTGTTAGCATAAATATAGCATTAAGTATAGGTACTATACCAATTACAAGAGCTATTACTGCTTTAGATTTAAGTATATTTTGTACAAAATAATTTTTGTTAAATAATCTCGTTAAACTCATATCCTAACACCTCCATTTGGTAAATAAATATTTCTTCTAAAGTAAGCGGTATAAAGTCTAGTATTACTGGATTTAATTTAGTTAAATATTCTTTAGCTTCCTCTTTACTTCCCTTAATTATAACTGTCGCAACGCTTCCTTTTTTCTTGAAAGATAACACATCTAGCTCTTTAAAATCTTCTTTATCAAATTCCTGTTTTAAAGAAATTTGCACTTTAAACATATTTGTTTTTAAAGTATCTATCTCACTTTCAAAGAATATTCCGCCTTTGTATAATAGCCCTAGATTATCACAAATATCTTCTAGTTCTCTTAAGTTGTGACTAGTCATAACAATAGTAGCATCTGTACTTTCCATATGTTTTGCAATTATCTTTTTAACTTTATTTCTAACTACTGGGTCAAGCCCATCAAAAGTTTCATCAAAAAACATATATTTAGCTTTTGTAGCAAGGGCACATATTAAAGCACTTTGTCTTTTTAATCCTTTAGATAATGAATTAATTTTAGTTTTAACATTTAGCTTTAGAGTAGCTGCTAGTTCATTAAAATAATTCATATCAAAAGCGTGATATAACGCGTTATAAAAGTTCGCTGTATCTTGCAATGTATAACCCGGAAAGAAAAACAAATCGTCTGGTACAAATACCATTTTTTGTTTTAGTTCTTCGTTATCAAAAACTAATTTTTCATCAATTTCAACAGTTCCAGTATCAGCTCTAAATACTCCATTTACAATTCTAAGCAATGTAGACTTACCCGCACCATTTGATCCTACCAATCCATAAATACAATTATCCTTTATTGTACAATTTAGGTTTTCTAGTACATTGGTCTTGTCATATGCTTTTGTTATATTAGATATTTTAATCATATTATCCCTCCAAACAAATTGTATCATCTGTACTAATACAATTAGATTATACTATTGTATATGTAGTTTGTCAATAAAATATTTTTATAGGTTAAACAAACATATGACACACATAGAAAAATAAAAATTGAAAAGGAAGTACTAAATATGTTAATATTGTAATGACCAAAAAACAAAATTAACGGAGGTACTTCCTTATGAGTAATAGTATAACACAAAAATTAAAATATAGACAGAGTGTAGTGAAATTTTCTTTTAAATATGGAGTAACAAAAGCAGCAATAAAATTTGAAGAAAGTAGAAGAACAATATACAGATGGAGAGATAAGTATGATGGTAGTCTAGAATCATTAAAAGATAAGTCAAGGAAACCACATAGTCATCCCAATCAACATACGCCAGAAGAAATAATGTTAATAAAGAAATATAAGGCAAATAACAAGAAAAAAGGACTTGTAGTATTGTGGTTAAAATTAAAAAGAGCAGGATATACAAGAACAATACAAGGATTATATAATGCAATGAGAAGACTAGGAATATATGAGAAAACACCAAGTAGAAGAAAAGAAAGTGAACCAATAGAATGGGAAGAAATAAAATATCCAGGACAGAAAGTACAAATAGATGTAAAACATGTACCAAGAAAATGTATGAGTCCAACATTACAACAAGAAAGAATAAAATACTACCAATATACTGCAATAGATGAATATACGAGATTAAGAATAATGTGGTACACAGAAGAATTAAGTACATATTGTTCAAGTGAATTTGTAAAAAGAGTTGTAAAAGGATTCCCATTTAAGGTAGAATGTATACAAACAGATAATGGATTTGAATTCACGAACAGATTAAGCTGGAATGGCTTTATGAAAGACAAAAAGACGTTATTTGAACAAACATTAGAAGATTATGGAATAAAGCACAAATTAATAAAACCACATACACCAAAGCAAAATGGAAAAGTTGAGAGAAGCCACAGAAAGGACCAGGAGAACTTTTATTATGACAAGGTATTCTTTAGTCTAGACGATTTAAAAAACCGAGCAAAATACTGGATAAAAGAATATAATAACTTTCCAATGAGACCTTTAGGTTGGCTAAGTCCAAAAGAAAAATGGCTAGAATATATGCAAATGAGTAAAACGGTTACAATATAACAGGTACTTCACTTTAAGTAATGACAAGCGAATGTGCCATATGTTTGTTTAACTTACATATGTAGTTTGTCAATAAAATATTTTAATATTGATATATTTTTTTAATTGTTATATTATATTTATGGTGATTAAAATGATAAGAGTTATAGCCTTTGATTTAGTAGGAGTGCTTATTAGAGAAACAGACTTTGAGCTAAATGAAATAGAGAGTAAAATAGAAAGATTATTCGGGCCAAATAAAAGTGACGAAGATTTTTTTAGTCTTGTTAAGCAAAATATAATACAAACGTCAGCTGAAGAAATAATTGTTATTGTAAATAAAATAATTAATTCAATTTATAAAATAAAATTCGATTTGGATAAATTGAATTCGCTAAAAGAAAAACATCCAGATATTAGACTTGTTGTAGCAACAAATCATGTATCTTTTATACAAGATTATATATTTAAGTCCTTCGGAAATATTTTTGATAAAATATATATTTCTGCTAATATGAATGCTATAAAACCTGATAGTGAATTTTACAATAATATTCTTAAAGACTTAAACATATCTCCTGACGAAATGTTATTCTTAGATGATTCTGAAAGAAATATTGTTGGTGCAAGAGAGTGTAATATAAAAACAATTCACGTAACAAAACAAATTAATATCTTAAATGAGATACAAAGCTTTTTATAATATATAATAGCAGAGTGCAATTTAAAAATTACGCTCTGCTACTTATTAAATTATTTTAACAATAGTTGCCATACATCCATAGTCCCCTTCACCTTTTTGAGTTTTAGACCTATATGAATAAAAATACTTATCATTACAGCAAGTACAAATATTAGCAAAATATATATTTTCCTCTTTAACTCCAATATTTGTTAAATCTTTTGTTATAATATATGGAAGGTCTATATGAAATCTTTTTGAATTTTCTTTTTCGTACGTTATATACTTATCTTCATAAGGCCAAATGTCTGTAAATATTTTCTTAAAATTTTCATCTTCACTTGAAAAACAACATTTAAGTACTGATGGTGAAACACATATTATTAAATCTTCAGGATTAGTTCCAAACAATTCTTGCATCTTCTCTACAGCTTTAATATATATTCTTTTTGTTGTCCCCTTCCAACCACTATGCACATTTGCCACCTTGTTATTCTTTGTATCATAAATTATTATAGCATTGCAATCTGCTGTTGTAACAAGTGTCGTTATGCCACTACCTGTTATATATCCATCAACTGGCTCATTATTAACACTTTGAAAGCTATATTTTTCTTTATTCTCATCTGTTAAGTACAAAATATTATCTGTATGGTCTTGTCTTGCTTTATATACTTCATTCGCATTTAAACTTAATTTATCACAAATTATATTTAAATTTTTAGTCACGTTTTCTTTTTTATCTATTCCTGCCATTCTAAAATTGAGAGAATTAAACACGCCTTCACTTACTCCGCCGTGCCTTAATGTAACTGCAGCTGTTATCTTATCGCTATATTTTTCTAGCGCTTTAAATGTTAAATACTCTACTTTACCGTTTTTCACATGTGTTACTTGTTCGTTTGAAAAATCTATACACTTTTCCACTTAATTCACCTCGAAATCTTTGTTATATAAATATATTACTAAATTTTTTTAATATTTACAACTAAAACTACTAATAATATTTTTGGTGATTTATTATGGAATATACAAAAATGGGAATGAACAACAAAGAGTATACAGAATATGTAGAAAACAAAGCTGAAAAAAGCAATATTATAAAAGACTGTATTATTGCTTTTATAGTTGGTGGTATTATTTGCATCATTGGTCAAGTTATAAAAGACGTAGCTATGAATATGGGTGCTGATGAAAAAACTGCAGGTGCAATTTGTTCTATAACATTAATATTTTTAGGTGCACTTCTTACGGCCTTAAAATTATACCAACGTATAGGTAAAGTTGCTGGTGCGGGTTCTATAGTTCCAATAACAGGATTTTCTAACTCAATTGTATCTCCTGCTATTGAGTATAAATCCGAAGGACTAGTTTTAGGAATTGGTGCAAATATGTTCAAAGTTGCTGGTCCTGTACTTGTTTATGGTATTGGTTCATCTGTAATTCTTGGATTTATATATTATCTTATTAATCTATTTATGTGAGTCGGAGGTGACTTATGAAAATTGGAAAACAAACTATTTTATTTGAAAACAAACCAGCTATACTTTCTGTTGGTTCTGCTGTTGGGCCTAAAGAAAAAGAGGGGCCCCTAGGTGAACTTTTTGATACATCAGTTGAAGATGTATACTTTGGTGAAACTACATTTGAAAAAGCAGAATCAAAATTTATGGCTGAAGCTATGGGTATAGCAATAAATAAATCTGAACTTAAAATTTCGGATATAGACTTCGCATTTGCTGGAGACCTTTTAAACCAATGTATTTCTTCAGGATATTCTGCTAGAAATTTAGAAATTCCTTTCTTCGGACTTTATGGTGCTTGTTCTACATTTGCTGAAGCAAATATTTTAGCCGCCTCTTTTGTAAATGCCGGCTATTCATATAATGCTATAGCCTCTGCCTCTTCACACTTCTGCGCATCCGAAAGACAATTTAGGATGCCACTTGAACAAGGTACACAGATGACTCCAACAAGCCAATGGACCGTAACAGGAAGCGGTGCAACATTAATAGTACCAAACAACGAACAAATAGCATATAATAGGCCGCATATTACTGGTGCTACACCCGGTAAAGTAATTGATCAAGGAATAACAGATATTGCGAATATGGGGGCTGCCATGGCTCCCGCCGCTTTTGACACACTTGTTACACATTTTGAAGATACTGGAAGAACTCCAGATTATTACGATTTAATTATAACCGGTGACCTTGGAGATTTGGGCTCAAAAATCCTTGTAGAGCAGCTTGGAAATTATGGATATGATATATCTAAACAACATATGGATTGTGGTACAACAATTTTTGACTGTAAACAGCAAGAAACACACATGGGCGGTAGTGGTTGTGGATGCAGTGCCACTGTATTTTGCGCGTACATTTACCCTAAACTTAACAGTAGAAGTATAAACAAGGTGCTCCTTATAGCAACTGGAGCTTTAATGAGTCCCGTATCTTTAGGGCAAGGTGAATCAATTCCAGCTGTTGCTCACGCTGTTATAATTGAAAATCTAGAAGGATTTGAGGAGGCATAATATGGATATTTTTTTAGACTATTTAAAAGTATTTTTAACTGGTGGTGCTATCTGTATGATAGGTCAAATACTTATAGATAAAACTAAGCTTACTCCCGCAAGAATCCTTGTGCTGTTTGTTACATTAGGCGTAATTCTTACAGGACTTGGCGTATATGAATATGTTGTAGATTTTGGTGGTGCCGGAGCAACTGTTCCTATCAGTGGGTTTGGTTATACCTTGGCTAACGGTGTTATGGAAGCTGTAGATGAGCATGGACTATTTGGTATATTTATTGGTGGTATTACTGCTGCAGCAGGTGGCATTTCTGCCGCAATTATTTTTGGATACTTGTTTGCGCTTATTAGTAAGCCAGACATAAAGAAGTAAATATAAAGGAGTGGTATTTTGTTTTCCCACTCCTTATTTGTACACATTGATTACTCAATATATGCCCAAATTAAAATATTCCCAAATAGTCTAAATTCTGCTCCACAAGCTCCTATTTCTGTAGTTGCAAAATCAGAGCCCGGCGTATAATGTATCTCCTTTTCTTGAATATATTTTATTGTATATCCTAGTCCTGTATATGTTACATCATCTTTCGTAACATCTTGTTTTAGATTAATCAGCGGATATGTATAATATTTGGCGTTTTTTAATCTAATACAGTCTATTGTAACAAATATAATCCATATAAATATTACTATTAAAATAGATATTATTGCTATTTTTAAAAGTCTATTCATATTTATTCCCCCTTAACTTATATAATCATTTTAACATTTAATAAAAACATATTCAATATCATTTTACTTTTTGTTTATTTTTGATATAATAACAAAAAATATATTAAAATCCAAACTAATTAGAAAGGATGGTTATTGTGGAAAATGGTTATATAGACCTACACGTGCACAGCTGTTATTCTGACGGCAAGCGTTCATTAAAATATATTGCAGATAAAGCTCTTGAAAATAACGTTCAAGTTATTGCATTTGCTGAACATTATAACATGTCTTCTTTCTTGCCGTTTAGGAAACTTGTAGGGGGACAAATAGAGGTAATTCCTGCAATTGAGATGAGCGCATCATTATCTTCACTTGGACTTAGCAAAAATCACGTATGCCATATTGTTGCATATTTTCCGACAACACAGATTTGCTCAATACTAGATTACTATGAATTAAGTAGAGAGAAGTGTGTTAAAAAAACGTTAGATAGATTACGTCACGAAGGAATAAGCCTGTCTTACCGAACTGTTGCAAAATATGCAAGAGATAAAAGTAGTGTCGGCCGTTTTGATGTTGCTATTGCATTATCTAAGCTTGGACACGCGCCTACTCCTGCTAAAGCATACAGTAAATTTTTGGATTTGAATTCGCCTATTTACGTAGACCGCGAAAAGATGCAAGTAGATACTTTGATTAAAAGTATTCTTATGTGCAAGGGGCTTCCCGTCTTAGCTCACCCTAGAACACTTAAGCTCAACAATTCAGATACACGTGAATTAATCTTTAAGTTGAGGAGTTTTGGCCTTTGCGGAATTGAGGTATATAATCCTCACAACAAGGCAGAACACATACAATTTTTTGGAGATTTGTGCGACGAATTAGGGCTTCTCAAAACTGTTGGTTCAGATTATCACGGACGGGCTAAAGAAGGAATCGAACTGGGTCTTGGCATTGATGAAAATCTAAAAATTAATGATTATTCTATTGTTACTGCCTTAAAGCAAAAAGAAAAACAATTATTTTACTAGAGCAATTTTTTGCTCTAGTATTTTTATTAACTATAATTTAAAATTTTAAAATTTTATTTTTTATTTACATATAATTTCAAAATTTGCGCATAATATCTTTGTATTTATATACATTTAAGGAGGAAAAAATATGGATACATTAAACCAAATGGAGCTTCAAGATATTAGGCATGCAATTGGTGCTAGTTCAAGCCTTTGTAAAAAACTTGAGTACTACAAAACAGTTGTTACAGACCAAAATGCTTTAGACATTTTTAACAAAATTTGTAATTCTTGCGATGATTTAAAGCAAGATTTAACAAGTCATTTATAGGAGGTAATTATGGACGAGAAACAAGCAGTAGCTGACACTTTAGCTGGGGTAAATGCCCTTTTAAACATGCTAACATATAATGTTATGCAAAGTAACAATAAATCTCTAAGAGATACTTTTGTTACTTATAGAAATCAATTTGAAGATTTACAATGGCAAATATATGTAGTTGCTAGAGACAAAGGTTATTATATTCCTGCCGCACCAGCCGGAATGGCCGACGTTGACGCTGTTAAAACAGCTGTATCTGGAAGTTAATACTTCTTCCTTGCAGGGTACGTTTGTACCCTGTCTTTTATTGGTTTTAATTACTGTTATTAATTTTTTCCTCATTTACACTCCCACTACTTATATATTTACAATATATAACAAAGAAAATCCTCTTGCAATATAATTTTTTACACGTATAATAACTATATTAGTTAAAACTATTAGAAAATAAATTTAACGCTTATCTATATTTTACAGATAAGCGTTCATTTATAATTATTATATTAAACTTTGCATATATGTTTTACAAAATTCATTTACGTCATTATTTGCTATTTCTAATGTTGCAACATATTCTTTTATACTTTTATTTTTTATTATTTCATTAGAATTATCATCAACACTAAGCCCGTGTCTAGCTTGTTTCCACGGTTCAGTTTTGTGGGAAATATCCCTTAATTTTGCACCGCTAAGCATACCAAAAGTATTAATAACAGCATCTATTATTTTTTTGTCGCTATAGTCCAAATTAATAAATTCAAAATCTTCAAATTCTTTTGAATTAATTGGATCGTATGTATATTTATTTAATCTATAATATATATGTGTATATACAGGACCAAACTTCCAAGCCTCACACGTATCTGTAAACATAGGCTTATTATTTATTGCATAAGAAACCACTTGACAAAAATATAATAATTTTTGCACTGCTAAATTTGTTATATCTTTTGTTTCGGACACAATATACTTAGAAACAGCTATAAGCTTATTTTTATTCTCACTTTCTATTAGTACCTTTATATTTTCTATAAGTTTATTATATACTTTTTCACTTACTTTATCTTTATTGTCTGCAGCTAAAATTAGCATTTGTTTATAGTCCATTACAGTAAACAGTACATCCGAATATAGCCTAGTAGGCATATCTAACTCCATATATCTTGTAAGTGTAATTTCACCAAATCCTAGTAATTTAGATAAATTTCTTTTACCAATTCCGTACATATCCACTATTTTTTCTATTTTATCTACTGTAATAATACCAATTTTTTCTCTATATACTCTTTGCAATTCTAATACATTTTTATCTAATACTTCATTTACAAAAATCTCATTTTTACATTCTTTACAATATGTTTTTATTTTTTTATAT
>JAZSRF010000012.1:0-22503 GCA_045538335.1 Clostridia bacterium
CAACGATCCGTCTTTGGATGAATTAAGTTTGAAATTGTACATATAAATTAAAACTTTAGAAACAAACAATATGAACAACAGTATAGAAGAAATAGCCAAAAAACTTTCAGTAAAGACTTGTGATGTAGAACGCGCCTTTGATAACTTAGAAGAAGAGGAATTAATATTAAAAACAGCTGAAGGATATGAAATACTTGATGTAAAAGAACAAGAAATAAATAAAACATACATTCCAAAACTAAAGCCTGTAAGAGCAGCTAAGTCTGTTACAGAACAAAAACGTATTGCAGCAGCCACTGCTATAAATGAAAGCTTTTTCCAAGGTATTATGGCGCTTAGTTGGTATGTAGATATAGCTACACTTTTTGAAAAGTATGGTTTTGAAGAAGATGTCATGATAGCGTTATTTCATGAGTGTTCTGAAAGAAAAGCTTTAAAGAAAAATTATGTGTTTAAAGTAGCTGAAAGTTGGTATAAAGGTGGAGTAAAAACTTTTGAACAACTAGAAGATTATTTAAATTCTATGGAAGAACTAAGTAAGATAAAATCTAAAATAAAATCTAAATTAAGACTTAATAGAGCTTTCACTGAATATGAAGAAGGATATATTAAAAATTGGATTGAAAAATACAAATATACATTTGATGAAATAGATTATGCTATAAAGAAAACGTTATCTAAAGGCAATCCTTCGATAGGCTATATAAATGGAATACTTAAAAACTGGAAGGAACAGGGATTAAATAGTTTGGTAGATATAGTTGCGTCTGAGGAAATGGTAACAAAACAAAAGATAGTAAGTGAAAAGGCAAAAACAAGTACTGTTAAAAACCTTAAGCACAAAAATTATGAACAAAGGAAAGATATTAATTGGAATGAATTTTATGATAATATATAGGAGGAGAATATGAATCCAGCTGTATATAAAGAGGTGCAAAGACAGTACGATTTAAAAAGAGAAAGAGCTATTAGAGAAGTAGAGAGAAAAAAAGAAGAGCTTTTTAAGAAAGAACCTAAATATAAGGAACTAGTAGACAAGAAAAATAAGCTTGCATTAGAGCTTACAAAGACGGTTGTAAGAACTAAAGGCATAGAAAGGCAAGTTGCGGAAGAAAATTTAGAAATAAAGCTAAAAGAAATAGAAAAAGAGATACAAAATCTATTTAAAACGTTAAATTTAGGAGACAATTATTTAGTACCAAAGTTTGAATGCTCAAGATGTGAAGATACAGGTTATATAAATAGCATAGTCAGATGCAGTTGCTTTACACAAAGAATAGTAAATATTACATATAAGCAAAATAATATGTTAAAACTAAAAGACGAAAACTTTAATACTTTTGATATAGCATATTTTTCAAATAAAGTAGACAAGGAAAAATATCAAAGTGATAAGACGCCTTTAGAAAATATAGAGGAAATAAAGAAATTATCTGTTGCATTTTGTGAAAATATTCTAGACCCCAAACAAAAGAATTTATTGTTTGTTGGTAAAGCGGGAACGGGTAAAACGTTTATGAGTAGCTGTATAGCAAATGAGATAGTAAGTAAGGGCTATACAGTATTATATCAAACAGCGCCGCTTCTTATGGATATGATTTTAGAAGCTAAGTTTGCATCGCTTAGAGATGAAATGAAAAAAGAACAATATGCAAATGTATTTGATGTGGACTTGTTAATTATAGATGATTTGGGGACAGAAAATCTTAATAATATGAAATTTACAGAGTTGTTCAACATTATAAACACAAGACTTTTAAAAGATAAGAAAACAATAATATCAACAAATTTATCTTTAGCGGAATTGGCAAGTGCATACGATGATAGAGTAATGTCTAGACTTATTGGCAACTATACTATTTGTAGATTTTTTGGAGAAGATATAAGACTTAAAAAGAAAAGAATGAATTAAGGAATTTCCTTAATTCATTCTTTTAACTTTTTTAATATTGTTAGTCTACAAAAGTATCTTTCATATCTTTTACAAATTTCTTTAAAATAGCAAGTTGAGTGTCTGAAAACATAACGTCTTTAGTTTCATTAACCTGACTTGTTAAAGATTCTGCAAATAATACGTCAAGACTAATATCTAATACGTTTGCAAGTCTAATTGCTGTAGTAACACTAGGAGCCTTTATACCTCTTTCAATATCTCCTAAGAAGTTTTGTGAAACACCAACTTCTTCTGCCAAAGCATATTGAGTCATATCTAGTCTTAAACGACCTTGTCTTATTCTTTTGCCTAACATTTCTAAATTTAAATAAACAGCCATTTTTTATCACCCCACGCTTATAGCATTACTATATATTATAGGGGCGTAAAACAGAACAAGCTAATTGTATGTATATAAACGCTAAACGTATAGACTACAAGAAACTTGCAGTGGAATATGCTATAGCGTAGTCTTTTATGTGAGAAATACTAACATCAATTTGCATATTTTGAGCGAGTTTATTAAATTCTGAATTGTAAATTGTAACTCTAGGTCTATTATAATTATCATTGTCATTTGTTATTTCAATTTGTCCAAGCTCAACGTGAGCATATATATCAGATATGCTTTTATATATAGCTTCTTTGGCTGCAAATCTTCCTGCGTAGTGCTGATATTTGGTAATATCACTTTTAGATTCAGCATAAGATATTTCAGCTGGAGTAAATATTTTTTCTTGGAATTTAGGTGTAGAAATGATAGCTTTTTTAATTCTTTCTACTTCTATAATATCTGTGCCACAGTAAATTTTCATAAAATTCCTCCTGTTTACATATAAATTTTAACAGAATACTTGCTTTTTTTCAACAATTATATTATAATATAACTCGTATCGGGGTGTAGCTCAGTTGGTAGAGCGCGTGGTTTGGGACCATGAGGTCGCAGGTTCGGGTCCTGTCACTCCGACCAATAAAAGTAGATTTGTGTAAATCTGCTTTATTTTTTTGCTCTTTATTTCAATAGTTTTATCACTCTCTAACTTTATCCAAATCTATTAAAATTTCTCTCGTTGCATTACTTTAATATTACTTTTATTTGTTTTTGAAACGCTAGACATATAAAAATTTTATGGTAAAATTATTACAAAAAGAGAAGAGTATTAAAAGAAGGTGAATAGAATGGATTTAGTACAAGAAGTCCAAAAGACATATGGATATAGTCAAGAACTTGTAGAAGTTTTAAATAGAATAGTTCCTGCGATGAAAGAGTACTATGGAAAAGATGCAGAAGCATTTATTGACGATGCCATTCGTAGTTGTGAAATTTATATTAAAGGCGGAAAAGAAAATGAAGAAAAGTTTTTACAAGAATTTTTTGATGATGAGGGTGTAACGAAAAGTCCGATTCAAGCGGCGGCGTATTATGAGAGTAAGTTAGTAGAAACAGAAGACGGTTTAAAGCCAAAAAGACTTATATACATAAAAAATGGCAAAGACTTACAAACAGATCAGCAGATTGCCAAACTCGTTCATGAAATGTGTCATTTAGTAAAAGGATACCAAAATGAATTTACTATTGAGGGGGATTATATTATAAAAAAGACAGGTATAGGTAGGGAAACTTACCAAAGGGACGAAACAGGCAGAACAACAAAGACTCAATCAGAAAATGATGGGATAGAAGAAGCGCTAAACATATATGACGAAGAACAAATCACGAGTCAAATTTTAGGAAGAGAATATATTAGCAGTAACTACTCTGCTATGGCAGAAGTTACAAGGGAAATAATGAAAAATCCGAAATATAAAGATGCTTTCAAGAGGGCGACATTAACAGGAGATAAGAGGGATTTAATAGGCATAAGCAAATCAGAATTTGATAGAATAGACGAATTATATAATAATATTTATGCCACGTATTTTCCTACTTGGAAAGAAGTTAAGACTAAAGAAGGAAGAGAAAGAATAAAAACTAAACGAAGAGAAAATATCGAGGCGTTAAGACAACAAGCTAGCAAAGAAGACAAATCAGATGGTTTTCTTGCATCGTTGCAAGGATTAGTTAAAGAGCAAATAGATTTAGATAGTAAGATTGTTCAAGAGACAACAGACAGAAGTATTGATGCTATATAAATTATGTACGTGTGTGAAATTTGTGACGAAATTTAAAATAAATTAAAACAAATCAAGATAATAAAAAATAAATGCAATCTTTGAGAGCTAGCCAATAAGCTGATTTGAAACATTTTAGCACAAATTGAAATATCGCCCCAATCACATTCGGGTCCTTTCACTCCGACCATATTAGAAGGCTTAACGGCCTTCTTTTTGCGTATACAGCAAATTGAATTTGAGATGAATTGGTATAATTTTTTAGGGTATTTGAGAAATACGCTTGTAAAAAAACACAAATTGTGATATGCTTCTCTAAAATAAGGAGGAAAAAGGAATGTTAGGAAATGTAATTAATAATGAGAGTGTATTTGCAGCAAAAAATACAGTAGCAAAAGCGGCAAATGATTTCGCAACAAAGATAAAGATAGTGGGAATTATAATAGCTGCGGTATGCTTGTTCTTTGGTGTTATCTTAGCTGAAGACAGTGACGGAATGTCGATTTTAATAGGCTGTATAGGAGCAGCAGGAAGTTATTTGGGCTTTATAATAACTGCATTCTTATTTAGAATGGGCGGAGAAATTATAGAACAATTACATCAAGCAAATGCAAAAAATGGTGAAAATGGCAAAGAAAAGAAATATGTATCACTAAATAATAAATAAAAATATCAAAAACCAAAGTGAAATATAAAAATACACTTTGGTTTTTGTTTAATTGAAAATATACAGTTTTTATGGTATCATATATCATAAATAAAATTAAATCCAAAATAATTATTTTAGGGAGGAAAACCAATATGAATTATCATCATAGAAAAGAAGGCCATTTGTATTTTGTTACTGAAGATCGGGGTAACACAATATATCTATGGGATTATACAGAACAATCAAGAAGAGAGTTTAAGGAAACAATCACGTCTGAAGAACTATTAAAAGTGGCAAAAGAGGGAGCCATGCTTGTATATAAAAATGGAGAGTATAGGCTATACTCGGAAAACGGATACGATATTATTTCTAGAAAAAAGTAGAGCAATGCTATAACTAAATTATAAAGTTTATTTAATATAATTAAAGGAGAATTAAAGATGTGTAAAAAAAGTAAAAATCTATTAATCAAGCTTTTTGTAGTAATTGTTGTAATAATTGCTGTTGTTATAGCTGGCGGCTTAAGAAATGACATCCCCACGGAAGAAAAGCAAAACAATAACACATCTCAAAGTAATGTTGCTATTGAAGGTGTTCCAGAATACTCTGGCAGTCCGTATGTATATATAAACAATAATGTTCCTACTTTTGATCAAGAAATGTTAAATTTAGGTGAAGTTGAGTATTATAGCGAACTGGACGAATTTAGCAGGTGTGGCGTTACATATGCAAATATATGTAAAAAGATAATGCCGGCTGAAGATGAAGAACGGGAATCTATTTCAGGTGTAACTCCTTCTGGGTGGAAACAGGCTTCATATAAAGGAATTGTTGAAGGCAATTATTTATATAATCGGTGCCACTTGATTGGTTATCAACTGGCTGGGGAAAATGCGAATAGGAAAAACCTAATTACAGGAACTAGGTACATGAATACAGAAGGAATGTTGCCTTTTGAAAATATGGTGGCAGAATATGTAGATGAGCATCCGAATAATCATGTAATATATCGAGTTACTCCTGTTTTTGAAGGTAATAATCTTGTTGCAAGTGGTGTTCAAATGGAAGCGTATTCTGTTGAAGATAATGGAAAAGGAATTAGCTTTAATATATACGTATATAACGTTCAACCAGGAATTGTTATAGACTACGCAACTGGAGAAAGCAGATTAGAATAATAAAATTATAAAAACACAGGCGAATAAATTCGTCTGTGTTTTACTATTAAAAAGGACACATATGAATGGTTACAACGTTGACAAATATACCTTCCTGTGAGATAATTATAGTTAGTGGGAAAAGTATAAATGTATTACAAAATAAAGGAGGAGACTTAAATGGAAAATAAAGAAAAATTTTATATAACAACAGCAATTGCATATACTTCAAAAAAACCTCATATAGGTAATACATATGAGATAATATTAACAGATGCAATAGCACGTTTTAAAAAGATGCAAGGTAGAGATGTGTACATGTTAACAGGTACGGATGAGCACGGCGCAAAAATACAAGAACTTGCTGAAGCAAGTGGAGTGGAACCTAAAGCATATGTAGATAACGTAGCTGGTGAGATAAGAAGAATATGGGATTTAATGAACGTAGAGTATAATCATTTTATACGTACAACAGATGATTATCACGAAGAAACGGTTCAAAAGATATTCAAAAAATTATATGACCAAGGAGATATTTATCTTGGAGAATATGAAGGACTTTATTGTACTCCTTGTGAATCATTCTTTACAGAGTCACAACTTGTAGATGGAAAATGTCCAGATTGTGGTAGGGAAGTAAAACCTGCTAAAGAGGAAGCATATTTCCTAAAATGCAGCAAATACCAAGATAAACTTATTGAATATATAGAAACTAATCCAGATTGGATAGAGCCAGAATCTAGAAAAAAAGAAATTATGAACAATTTCTTAAAAGCTGGACTTCAAGATTTATGTGTTTCTAGAACTTCATTTACTTGGGGAATACCAGTAAGCTTTAATCCAAAACACGTAACTTATGTATGGATAGATGCTTTAACAAACTATATAACAGCTCTAGGATATAAATTAGATAGTAAATCTGAGTTATATAACAAAAATTGGCCAGCAGATGTACACGTAATAGGAAAAGATATTCTAAGATTCCACGCAATATATTGGCCAATAATACTAATGGCATTAGGTGAGCCACTACCTAAAAAGATATATGCTCATGGTTGGATGCTATTTGGTGAAGATAAGATGAGCAAGTCTAAGGGTAACGTTATATATGCAGATGAACTAGCAGATGAATTTGGAGTAGATGCAGTAAGATATTATTCTTTAGCAGAAATGCCTTTTGCACAAGATGGTAGTATCACATATGAAAATGTTATAGCAAGATATAATTCTGACCTTGCAAACACATTAGGTAACCTTGTAAATAGAACCGTTGCAATGGTAAACAAATACTTTGATGGAATAGTATATGCACCTGTAGCAACAGCTGATGTTGACAAAGAACTAATAGACTTTGCAAAAGATACGGCAGATACATATATAGCCAAAATGGATGGATACAAAGTATCTGAAGCTATTGAAGCAGTAATGAATTTAGCAAGAAGAAGTAATAAATATATAGATGAAACAATGCCTTGGACCTTGGCTAAAGAAGAAAACAAGGATAGACTTAAAACAGTGCTATATAACTTAATAGAAACAGTAAGAGTTTTAGGCGTGTTGTTGCTACCCGTTATGCCTGAAACTGCTACTAAAATATTAGATGAAATAAATGCTGATGCAAGAGATTTAGAAAGTGTTAAAGTGTTTGGTGGATATGTAGCAGAAACTAAAGTTGGTGAAGCAAAACCGCTATTTAATAGAATAGACGAAAAAGCAAAACTTGAAGAATTGACAGCAAAAGTTGAAGCTAAAAAGGCTGCATACGAAGCTGAACAAAAAACTAAAGAGGCTAATCTAATAACAATGGAAGAATTAGATAAGGTTGAACTTAAAGTAGCAAAAATATTAACAGCTGAAAGAGTTGAAGGTGCAAATAAGTTATATAAACTTACTGTAGATTTAGGAAAAGAACAAAGAACAGTAGTATCTGGACTTGTACCATATTATACAGAAAATGAACTTATAGGAAAGAAAGTTGTACTTGTAAGCAACCTTAAACCTGCAAAACTAAGAGGAATCGAATCAAACGGAATGCTTTTAGCTGCTGGTGATGGAAGTGCAGTAAAACTTCTTACAATAGATGGCGACATTGAAGTAGGAGAAGGTATCCACTAAAGATGGGAGATAAAATGTTAAAAGAAGGTTGGGTTAAAGAAATACTAGAATGGGTTTTATGCTTTGTAATAGCTTACGCAATATATTTAGTAATAAATTATTTTATAGGAACTATTGCTGGTGTAAAACAGTCTTCTATGTATCCTACATCTAAAGAGGGAGATAGAGTGGTTATATCTAGACGTGTACTTTTTAACAAAAGTATAAATAGGTCAGATGTAGTTATACTAGAAGCTCCAATAGATGTTGAAGAAAATGAAACAGATTTTGCAGTATATGAAGAGAAAAAAGGCTTGGCCTATTTTACTTATAGCATAATGGGTCTGGGTAAAAGAAGCTATATAAAAAGGGTAATAGGACTCCCTGGTGACCATATAGTTATTGCAGAAACTGGCGAAGTATATATAAATGATGAGCTTTTAGATGAATCGTATTTGACAGAAGGTTTGAAAACACCAAGAACAGGCAAGTATTATGATGTTGTAATTCCAGAAGGGCATTATTTCTTAATGGGAGATAACCGAAAAGGAAGTAGAGACAGTAGAGAATTAGGGCTAATACCCGAGGCTAAAATAGAAGGTAAAGTGGTAACAAGGATTTGGCCATTAAACAAAATAGGTAGTTTATAAAAAAGGAGAAAGATATGTTTGAGAATATACTAGGACATAATAATGTAAAAAAACAGTTAACGTCAGACTTTAATGCGCAAGAAGTATCTCATGCATATCTTTTTTTAGGAACAGAGGGGATAGGTAAAAAGTGTGTAGCAATAGAGTTTGCTAAAGCATTACTTAATACAAACAATTTAGAAACTTGTGTAGATTATAAATATATAGAAAAATTACCAGATAAGAAAGAAATAATTGTAGAGCAAGTAAGAAATAAAATAGTAAATGATGTTTATGTTGCTCCAGCTACTGGAAGTTATAAGGTGTATATAATAAATGATGCACATCTTCTAAATATTGCAGCCCAAAATGCGCTTCTAAAGACACTTGAAGAACCACCTAAATATGTTGTAATTATATTAATAACAAATAACGAAAAAGCATTGCTTACAACGGTTTTATCACGTGTAAAAAAAGTGAACTTTAGCAATTTGTGTAATTCAGATATACAAGTTATACTTAAAGAGAATTATGATGCAGAGGTTGATGAAAGCAAATTAGAATACGCTAATGGCTCTTTAAAAGTTGCAGTGGAATTAAGCAAAGCAGATGATAATAAATATTTAAAAATAGAAGAGCTATATAAATGTTATAAAAAACAAGATATGCTAGGAGCTATAAAAAGCAGTGAGCAAGTGAGTTTTAAAGATGATGAGACATTTAATTACTTACAATATTTATTTATGAAAGATAACAAATTTGACAAAATTCCAATAGTGGAAAACGCTAGAAATAGAATGAAGCAAAATGCAAATGAAGATATAGTAAAACAAGCCTTAAACATATATATAATGAAAGGAGGCAAATAAATGAACAATGTAATTGGAGTGAGATTTGCTAAAACAGGCAAATTATATTATATGAATCCTCTAAATTATGAAGTGAAAGTAGGGGATAAAATAGTAGCAATGTCTGAAAGGGGCCAAGAAATAGGACGAGTTGTTTCTATAAAAACAATAGACGAGTTTAAAAAATTAGACTATAAAGAAGTAGTTGAAAGAATAGATAGAATTGCTACAAAACAAGATATAGAAAAACAAAAAGAATTAGACAATGAAGCAAAAAAAGCTCTAGAAGCATGTAAAAAGCTAGCAAAAAAATATAAATTAGATATGAAATTTATACACGCAGAATATACTTTAGATAAGAGCAAATTGACTTGTTATTTTGTTGCTGAGGATAGAGTAGATTTTAGAGAAGTAGTAAAAGATTTGGCTAATGAGTATAGAGTTAGAATAGAGCTTAGACAAGTTGGGCCAAGAGATGAAGTTAAAGCTTTTGATAATATAGGTACTTGCGGTAAAGAAGTTTGCTGTAGAACATTCTTGCCAGACTTTGAAACAGTAACAATAAAAATGGCAAAAGAACAAGGCCTTCAAATAAACATGCAAAAGCTATCTGGAAATTGTGGTAGATTTAAATGTTGTTTAAAATATGAAGAAGAAGTATATAAAGAGAAAATTAAGAATTTACCTAAAGTAAATGAAATGGTAAAATATGAGGGTGAACTTTGTAAAGTAGTCTCTTTAGATATTTTAAATGAAAAGGTAAGACTTAAAATAGGGCCACAAGGTGAGGAAAGATTTGAAACCGTAGAGGTAAAAGATATTAAAAGAGATAAGAAAAAAGAAGAAAAGTAATATAACCAAGGTAAAGTAAAATATAATAAATTATATAAAGAGGGGAAGTGAAAATTATGGCATACAGAATAAGTGACGAATGCATTGGCTGTGGAGCTTGTGCTGCAGAATGTCCAGTAGGTGCAATTTCAGAAGGAGATGGCAAATATGTTATTGATCCAGAAAAATGTATCTCTTGTGGAACATGCGCAGGTGTTTGCCCAATGGGTGCACCAGTTGAAGAATAAGAATATAGAGAAGTATAGTAAGGCTATACTTCTTTTGTTTTTTGTAGTATAATATAGAAGTTGAACAAAGTATAAACTAAAACTTTTAATAAAGGAGAGGATCGTATGGTGTTTGGTTGTGTGTGCCTTGGGTTGGCGGTTTTGGCGTTAATATTATGCCCTATTTGTGGCCGGGCTGCTAATGATTCTTTGGCGCTCCCGATGTTTTTCGCGTTCTTGGCTTTGCTTGTTGCAGGAATACTGTCGGTTGCATTTGATTCTTATATAGTTGGTATTGTTGCAATAGTTTTAATAGCCTCGTGGATATGCAACGCTTTTTGGCCATAACGGAAGGAGAGAAAAATATGATGTTTAGTAGTGTTTGTCTAGGGTTAGCCTTGCTGTCGCTCGTAATGTATCCGCTTTGCCGCAAATTAACAGACAATTCGTCTGCGCTTCCATTTTGTGTAACATTCTTAATATTTTTCGTTGGTGGAATGTTATCGCTGGTGTTTTCAGAGATTATAGGAATAATAGCGATGGCAATCATAACACTTGGATATTTAATATGGTTTTTTAAAAAATAAAAGATAATACCGTACAAATTGTACGGTATTATCTTTTATTTTATTTGTTATTTATAGCTGCTTGAGCTGCTGCAAGTCTTGCAATAGGTACTCTAAATGGAGAACAAGAAACATATGTTAAACCTGCTTTATGGCAGAACTCAATTGAAGAAGGATCTCCACCGTGTTCGCCACAGATACCAAGTTTAATATCTGGTCTAGTTTGTTTTCCAAGTTTTGCAGCCATTTCTACAAGTTTACCAACACCAGTTTGGTCTAATCTTGCAAATGGATCTTGTTCGTAAATCTTTTTATCATAGTAGTAATTTAAGAATTTACCAGCATCATCACGGCTAAATCCAAATGTCATTTGTGTTAAGTCGTTTGTACCAAATGAGAAGAATTCAGCTTCTTTAGCGATTTCGTCAGCGGTAACGGCTGCTCTTGGTATTTCTATCATTGTTCCTACTTTATAATGCATATCTAATCCGGAATCTTGGATTAATTTATCTGCAACTTCTGTAACTATAGATTTAACGTAAGCAAGTTCCTTAACTTCACCAACAAGTGGTATCATTATTTCTGGAACTATTGTCCATTCTGGATGTCTCTTTGAAACATTTATTGCAGCTTGGATAACCGCGTTAGTTTGCATTTCAGCAATTTCTGGATAAGATACTGCTAAACGGCATCCTCTGTGTCCCATCATTGGGTTGAACTCGTGTAAAGAAGCGATAACGTTCTTTAAGTGTTCAACTGTTATTCCTAATTCACCAGCTATCTCTACAATATCTTTTTCTTCTGTTGGAAGGAATTCATGTAGAGGTGGATCTAAGTAACGGATAGTTACTGCTTTACCTTCCATAGCTTCGTAAAGACCTTCAAAGTCCCCTCTTTGCATTGGAAGAAGTTTATCTAAAGCTTTTCTTCTTTGATTTTCAGTATCTGCAACTATCATTTCTCTCATTGCTTTAATTCTGTCTGCTTCAAAGAACATGTGCTCAGTACGGCAAAGACCAATACCTTCTGCTCCGAAAGCTGCTGCTTGTTTAGCATCTCTTGGACTATCTGCATTTGTTCTAACTTGAAGTACTCTAAATTCATCAGCCCATCCCATTATTGTTCCGAAATCACCTGATATAGAAGCTTCAACTGTAGGTATAGCTTCACCATAGATGTTTCCTGTAGAACCGTCAAGAGAAATATAATCTCCTTCGTGGAATGTTTGTCCGCCTAAAGTAAATACTTTTGCTTCTTCGTCTATAACTATTTCACCACAACCAGATACACAGCAAGTACCCATACCACGAGCAACAACTGCTGCGTGTGATGTCATACCACCACGTACTGTTAAGATACCTTGTGATGCATGCATTCCTTCGATATCTTCTGGAGAAGTTTCAAGTCTTACAAGAACAACTTTTTCTCCTCTTTCAGCCCATTCAGAAGCATCAGCTGCTGTAAATACTACTTTACCACAAGCAGCACCAGGAGATGCAGGAAGTGCAGTTCCGATTGGTTTAGCTGCTTTTAATGCAGTAGCGTCGAATCCTGGATGTAGAAGAGAATCTAAGCTTCTAGCATCTATCATTGAAACAGCCTTTTCTTTAGTTATTCTACCTTCGTTAACTAGGTCAACAGCGATTTTTAAAGCTGCAGCAGCAGTTCTTTTACCGTTTCTAGTTTGAAGCATATATAACTTACCGTTTTCAATTGTGAATTCCATATCTTGCATGTCTGCATAATGGTCTTCAAGTTTAGCACAGATTTCTACGAATTGTTCGTATGCATGAGGCATAACCTCTTTTAATTGATCTATAGTTTGTGGTGTTCTTATCCCTGCAACAACGTCTTCACCTTGTGCATTCATTAAGAATTCACCATATAATTTTTTTTCACCAGTAGATGGGTTACGTGTAAATGCAACACCAGTACCTGAAGTTTCACCCATATTTCCAAATACCATCATTTGAACGTTAACCGCAGTTCCCCAAGATGAAGGGATGTCATTCATTCTTCTGTAGTATATTGCTCTAGGGTTGTCCCAAGATCTAAATACAGCTTTTATAGCTTCAAGAAGTTGTACTCTTGGTTCAGTTGGGAATTCTTCGCCTTTAGCTTCTCTATAGCAAGTTTTGAAACGAACAACAAGTTCTTTCATATCGGTTGCGTCAAGTTCAGTGTCAAGTTTAACACCTTTAGCTTCTTTCATTTCATCAATTATTTTTTCAAAGTAGCTCTTTGGAACTTCCATAACTACGTCTGAAAACATTTGAACGAAACGACGATAAGAATCGTAAGCAAAACGTTCATTACCAGTTAAAGCTGCAAAGCCTTCAACAACTTGGTCGTTAAGACCTAGGTTTAATATTGTATCCATCATACCAGGCATAGAAGCTCTAGCGCCAGAACGAACAGATACTAGAAGTGGGTTTGTTACACTTCCAAATTCTTTACCAGAAATTTCTTCTAGTTTTTTAAGATTTGCAAATACTTCGTCAACGATCTCAGGAGCAATTTCTTTTCCGTCATCATAGTAACGAGTACAAGCTTCAGTTGTAACAGTGAATCCTTGAGGAACAGGCATTCCTAAATTAGTCATTTCTGCTAAGTTAGCACCTTTACCACCAAGAAGTTCTCTTTGACTACCGTTACCTTCTGAAAATTGATAAACGTATTTTGTCATTTTTATGACCTCCTAATGTTAAAATTAACTGCAACAGTAGTTGCAATTTCGTACCAAGTTATTATATCAAAAGAGATGTTAAAAATCTACCCTAAATTATTAAAAAAGTGTAAAATTAAGGAAATACAAAAACAAGGACAAAACCTATTGTATATACTACAATAGGTGATAATATGGTACTAGAAATATTTATATACTTAGCTATTGCATTAGGAATGTTAATTTTGTGCATAACTATCTTTGAAAATGACGATTTTGTGAAAGATAGCTATGTGTTAATAAAAAGAGAAAACGCAAAAGTAAAAGTGATAGTAGAAACAGAGGGATTAGATGAGGAAGACGCTAAAAGAATAGTCTGGATTATACGAAAAGGCAAGTTTCAGGATATCTATGATGTTGTAAATGATTTTGAGATAAACAGAAAATAGCTAATATGTTTGAAATAACATGCATTGTATGGTATAATATGCAAACAGAAAGAATTAAAACCAAATCTTAATTAAGAAAGGGAAAAGAATTATGAAATTGTATGCAGGATTTGTACTTACGGATGGAAAAATTGAAGTTCAATCGGTAAATACACGGGACTTTAGGCACATGATGATTCCTTGGAATGCCATCGGAGGAATCGTTATTGACTCTAAAGATATGATGAAGTCTATGAGTTTCGGCTCAGGCAGCATCAAATTTCCGCCCATAACTTACTTTGGTAAAAGAGTTGATTCTAAAGGCGTTATGGTAAAAACAAGAGCTGGTACTTTGATAGAACTTCCTCAAAGCGCAATGTTAATTGATGTATAAGCGAAATGGCGGTGAAATTCACCGCCATTTAAAAACAACAAAGAAATCAAAATTGACTGACTATAACTCGAGTGATATAATCTAAAAAACTAGCAAAATGGAGTGAGTAATATGCAAGATAAAATCCAAATGTTAAGAGAGTTAATAAAAAAGAGCAATAAAATTGTATTCTTTGGTGGTGCGGGAGTTTCTACTGAAAGTGGCATACCAGACTTTAGAAGTAAAGATGGACTTTATAGCCTGAAATACAAATATCCACCTGAAGAAATATTAAGTCACGATTTTTTCTTTGGTCAGCCAGATGATTTCTATAAATTTTATAGAGATAAGTTGAATTCTCTTGAAGTTAAGCCTAACATTACACATTATGCACTCGCAAAATTAGAACAACTTGGCAAACTTAAATGTGTTATAACTCAAAATATTGATGGACTTCACCAAAAAGCAGGTTCTAAAAATGTAGTTGAGCTACACGGTTCAATACTTAGAAATTATTGCACTAAGTGTAGAAAATTTTATGCGGCGGAAAGTATATTTGAAGCGGAAGACATACCTGTTTGTGAGTGTGGCAGTATAATAAAGCCGGATGTGGTTTTGTACTGTGAGCCACTAAATCAAATAAGTGTAAATAGGGCATTAGATGCTATTGAACAATGTGATTTATTAATTGTTGGTGGCACTTCGCTTACAGTTTATCCAGCAGCATCTTACATAATGAATTTTAGAGGTAAGAACCTTGTAATTATTAATAAAGATGCTACAGAGTATGACTGCAGAGCAAGTCTTGTTATAAACAGCGGATTAGGAGAAGTGTTTGCTGAAGTTATGAAAGATTATGAGTAAATAATAAAATATAAAAAGAAAAAAGAGATGAAGTTCAATTTGAACTTCATCTCTAAAACGTTAATAGCGTTTCTTTTTACGTGGTCTACAAGCATTGTGGGGTAACGGGGTCAAGTCCTTTATACTTGTTATTTCCAAACCGGCGTCTTTAATTGCAGAAAGAATTGTTTCTCTTGCGTAACCGCTTCCTTTAACAATTACACAGACTTTGCTTATACTGAGCTCTTTTACAGGTTCTATTATTCTTTGTGCGATTTCTGCCTGTGTTGCAGCTGAGACACTTTCTATAAGACCAATACAACTTCTATAAATTAGTAAATTTCCGGAGCTATCTTCAATGCGAATGTTTATGTGCTTATAAGAAACAGTTAAATATACGATCCCCTCATTTTTAGTGGTGGTGTTATTACTTTTCATAAGTACACTCCCTTAAAATCAAGATGAACCTAAATAACTTGCGGGAATATGTAACTCGTAAGTATCCTTGGGGGTAGCAAGTTCATACATAAAGAAATCAACAATAAAATTATCCGCTCTTTCGCAGTCTACGAATTTGACTTGCACATTTTGGATTTCGTTATTTATCACAATATGTGTGCAAAGGTATTGGTTGCCATCTATAGAAACCGTATATTCATCTTCGTCTTGCCCTTCGAATACTACGATTTGCTCGTTAGAATTAACGACAGTCCGAGTGTATACATTCATTGGCGTATTCCAAAATACGAAAGCGAGAACTACAATGCTAATAGCCCAAAAACAAACGGCACCAATGAATGGCGAAATAGCAAATTTTGTGATGTCTAATTTTGCAATACGAGTTTCATATGAATCTGGATTTGTATACTTTAATTTTAAATAAGATATAAAAGCATACGATGAGCCAACGACTGCTAAAATTATTGCGATGATAGCAAGTAATCCCATATATGTCATAAAAAAGTCTCCTTATTTTTTGGATTTTGGTTTTCCTACTGCTTGTTGTACTGCATTTGCATACTCGCTTAGACGTTTTCTGACTTCTTCGGTAGGCAGAAGAAAATCACAAGAAGTAGATTTTCTTTGTGTTGCATCGTTGCCGATAAAACGTTGTAAACGAGATGTTTTTTTATCTTGTTCCATTTGAATATCTCCAATTATCTTCTGCTAACGGCAGGCCAAGACATAGAAAGCGAATACTTCCCGTTGTTTGAGGTTGATATACTTCCAATAAGGAATAGAGTCTCAATAGTATCGTTACAACGTGTTTTCAATTCTTCACTTTCATAATAAGTAGAGCCTACTAATCTTGCATTTGCACCTTGAATGACATCTTCTAATGTGAATTCATCGGTTTGCCGAAGTATAACGCTTGTTACAATATTTTGCAAATCGGCTCTTGTTTTTACATTTGCATTTTCTTTTATGTACATATTTTATAGTCCTTTCTTTTTCATGAATGGAGAAGAATTTTTGGGTAGATAGCTGTCATCAATAACAAGTTGAAGATTGTTGGTTGAACTGTTAATGTTTCTGCGCTGCATAAGCATCTTAGTTTTATGAACATCCACAAGTAGGGAAATAGTAAAATATAGTGCCATTATGCCGACAAAGAACATCATAATATCTGCTAAGCATTGATTAAGTAACATATGTTAAAATCCTCCTTTAAAATCTGGTTTTTGTATATGGAATAAAGCAAATGTTTTTCGCGTCTAATGAATGCGTAAAACTATATTATAACCATTTTCGTGCCACTTCATCAGCGTGCTTCATAGCTTCTTCAAATTGTTTTTGAGTCATTCTGCAGTTGTGGGCAAAAGAAGTTTCAGTGTAATCAATTGCTTCTTTGCGAATAATATTGCGAAATTCCATTTGCTTTTCAACTGTATTCCTAGATGCTCGCATTTCTATTACTTGCCTAAGCATTTAGAGTATCCTCCTTTACATTAATCTTCTCTAATTGAAATACCAGCGCACCTACGTGTTTCTGGAGATTCTAGATAACCTTTGCGAGAACGAGCTTTACCTCTTTCGTAAAATCCTTTGCTTTGCTGAACGATGTTTTTTACATTCTTGACATTTGCCTTAAGATTAATACCTAATCCATAATGTTTTTTAATAATCTCTTTTTCCATAAAAATACCTCCGAATAAATCGTGAAATCAATTAATTGTCCCGAATGGAAAAGCCGGCTGCACGTCTGTTTTCTGGAGAACCAAGATAATTTTCGCGTGGAGCTGCGAACCTTCGATCATAAAAACCTCTATGTTCTATAACAATGCTGTTATTTCTTTTATTATTAATGCGTTCTTGTTTAGGAACTCTTTTGGTTTCATCCCATAATACCATTTCATTATCCTCCCATAAAATTATTTTTGGAAATATAGATATAAAGCTTAAAAATTATACCACAAATTTGTGAAAAAATCAATCGCGGTTGACAATCCAGCCTACTCTTGGTAAAATTATAACGAATATAAGGGGTAGGAAAATGATAGCATTTTTAAAAGGAAATATAGAGAAAAAAGATGTAGATAAAGTAGCAATAGATGTAAATGGAGTGGGATATGAAGTGCTTATGCCTGCTGGGGATGTAGAAAGACTTATGGTAGGACAAAATATTAAAATTCATATATTTACAGATATTAAAGAGGGCTACATAGGACTGTTTGGCTTTTTAGAAGAAGAGGCATTAAGTGTATTTGAAAAACTTAAAAAAGTAAGTGGTATTGGTTCAAAAACAGCGCTTGGAGTTCTTGCACATATGTCACCTAGTGAGGTTTGTGTGTGTATTGCAAATGAAGATGCAACACTTTTAAGTAAAATACCAGGTGTTGGAGCTAAAACTGCAGCAAGAATAATATTAGAATTAAAAGATAAAATACTTAAAGATGATAGTATTAAATTAACTAAAATTGCTAGTAAGAAAGAGACTACAAATATTTCTAAAAATGAAGCCGTACTTGCGCTTAAAGTACTTGGTTATACAACAACACAAATTAATGAAGCAATAGAACAAATAGATATAGAAGGATTAAAGGTAGAAGAAATAATTAAGAAAGTACTTGGTGTTATAAATAAAAGATAAGGATTAGATAAAACATTGTAATAAAAACGAAAGATAAATCTAAATAGTATATAATTTCCATTGATATTTTATATCATATGTGATATTATTTGCTAAAGAGAAGAGGGTATTATGATTGAATTTAAGAATGTTACAAAAAGATATGACCATGATGTCGTAGCTTTAGAAGATATAAATGTTAAAATAGAAAAAGGAGAGTTTGTATTCTTAGCAGGGCCTTCAGGCTCTGGTAAGTCGACTTTCCTTAAACTTATGTTGAAGGAAGAAGTACCAAGTGAAGGCACAGTTATAGTAAACGGAAGAGATTTAGCAGATGTAAAGGAAAGAGAAGTACCATATGTTAGAAGAAGAATTGGATGTGTATTCCAGGACTTTAGACTTCTTTATGATAAAACGGTTTATGAAAACATAGTGTTAGCACTAAGAGTTGTTGGTGCATCAGAAAGAGAAATAAAAACAGCAGTAGGAGCTGCTTTAAAGCAGGTTGGACTAACAGGTAGAGAAGATAGCTATCCAAACCAATTATCTGGTGGAGAGCAACAAAGAGTTGGTCTTGCTCGTGCCCTTGTAACACGTCCACCAATAATTATAGCTGATGAACCTACTGGTAATTTAGATGATGAAACAGCTAAAGAAATAATGAAAATGTTATATGAAATAAATGATAACGGTACAACAATAATAATGGTAACACATGACCACAGCATTATAGATAGCAGTGGCAAGAGAGTATTAACTCTTGAAAAAGGAAAAATTGTATCAGATAGTAAGAAGGGAGGTTATGTAGAATGTCAACAAGAACCTACCTTATAGGACAGGGTTATGATAACCTAAGAAAACACGGTGGAAAAACGTTTTCTACAATGTTAATAATTTGTGCAACAATGATAGTACTTGGTTTATTCATAATATTATTTATGAATATAGAAAGCAATGTTAAATCTGTTACACAAAATCAAGGGCTTCAGGCCTTTATATCTGATGAAATAGCGGATAGTGAAATAGAGGATTTAGCTGCTACATTAAGCGGAATATCTAATGTTAAAGATATTAAATATATAGATAAAGATGCAGCGTTAGAGGATGCAAAAGATACCCTTAAAGATTATGCGTATCTTTTAGAAGGCATGGAAGACACAAATCCATTTCCACGTTCGTTTATAATAACATTTGCAAATCTCGAAAATACAGAAAGCGTAAAAGCTGCTATTGAATCGGTTGATGGAATATACAAAGTTGGATATAACGAAAAAATAATAAATGGGGTAATCCAAATTTCTCAAATAGTAAATTATATAATTATTGGACTTGGGCTAGTTATGATGGTTATCTCCATATTTATAATTTCAAACACAATAAAACTTGCAGTATATTCAAATAAAAGAGAAATATATATTATGAAATATATGGGTGCTACTTCTTGGTTTATAAAATATCCATTCATAGTTGAAGGTATTTTGATGGGACTTGCATCAGCAATAATTTCTTGGATAGTGGTATCACTTACATATTCTGCGGCTTACATATATTTACCTAAAGTTGGAGCAGAACTTGGAGTGTTTGGATTCATTGGCTATTCTTCAATGTGGTACATAATACTTATAGCATTCTTAACTCTTGGTATATTCTTGGGAGGAATAGGAAGTAGCTTTGCTACAAGAAGGTATCTAAAAGAATTTAAGCCAATAAAAATAACTTCTAAGAAAAAAGCAAGAAGTGGTAAACAAGATGAAAACTCAAAAGAGCAAGAAAAAAGAGACAAGAAAAGAGAAAAAGAAGAAATTAAATTAAAAAGAGAAAATCTTAAAAGAGAAGAGAAAGAAAAACAAGAACAAGAAAAGAAATCTAAACAAGAGTTTGAAAGAAAAAGAAAAGCAAGAAGATTATCTGTAATACTTTTAGTTCTTGTAATGTCAGCGCCATTTACAAAAATACTATATGCTGAATCAACTCAAGATAAAATTGATCATATAGACAAAGAAACTTCTGCAGCCGCAAAAAAGTATGAGCAAGTACAATCAGATATAAAAGTATATGAAGCAGATATTAAAGAGCTTGATGGTGAAGTAGAAAAATATACTGAAGAAGTAAACGCTTTAAGTGGTAAAGTAGAAAGTGCAAAAGCAGAAGTAGAAAAAATAACAGAACAACTGCAAGATGTATCTGCACATTATGAATCTACGGAACAATTACTTAATACAAGACTTAGAGTGCTGTATGAAAACGGTTTTGTAAATATGTGGGAAGTTCTTCTTTCTGCAGAAAGCATAACGGACTTTCTAGCAAAATATAACGTGCTTGCAACACTTATAGAAAATGATAAGAAAAATCTTGAAGAAATGAATGACCAAAAAAGATATATTCAAGGTTTAAGAGAATCGGCAGATTTAAAAAGATTACAAATAGAACAAGCAGAATATGATGTGCAAAAATCTAAAGAGGCACTAGAATCAGCAAAAGCAAGTAAAACAAACAAATTAAATCAACTAGAAACATCAAAAACGCAATTAAAAACATTAATGGCTAACTTAAGAAAAGAAAGAGCAAAACAAGAAGAAATTTTAGCCAAAGAAATTGCTGCAGCTCAAGGCAGTAACATTAAATTCTCAGGAGAATTTACTTGGCCTACACCAGGAGTATATTACGTTACAGCAATGTTTAGAGATAAAGAATATTATAACTGGTCGGGAAGTGTTCATAAAGGAACAGATATAGCTAAGAGCGGTGGATGCAATATAGTTGCAGCGCAAACAGGCAAAGTAATTGTGGCATCTGGTAACGGGGCATACAATGGAGGATATGGTAATTATGTTGTAATAGACCACGGAACAAAAAATGGTGTAAGATATACAACAGTATATGCTCATATGAAATCTGTTTCTGTTAAAAAGGGAGATACAGTTGTTAAGGGCCAAAAGATAGGATATATGGGTTCTACTGGTTGGTCAACAGGAACACATTTGCATTTTGAAATAAGAAAAAATAATGTTCAAATAAATGCAATGCAATTTTTCCCAGAATTAAAAGGAACAGCGATATATCTTTCATATAATAGATGGATTGCATATCCATTTGGCAATGAAGCTAAATATCAAATATAGTGGATAAAATATTATAAAGAAAAAACGTCCTATGTAGGACGCTTTTTCGGTTATAATATGCTTTCCACATAATATTGTATGGGAGAAGAAAAGGGAACAACCTTAATTGAAGGCAATTCGAAAACTTCTATCACTTTTGACAATACCTGTGAATAGATTTCGTCTTTGCTTAAGTCAATTTCAGAGCAAGTTCTCAACTTCTCAAATAGCTCACCATAAGTGAAAGGACCATTGAAAGATAAGATAGTATTTACAACTACATTGTGAATAGTCATAGTAACCTCCTCAAAATGGAATATGTTAATTATTAATAAGGTTTGTCATCGGGATTGCATTTTCTAGGCGCTGGTGGCATTAATCCAGGCACCTCATATCGTTCGCTTAGAGGTTGATATTCAGGCTGCTTATTGGGTGTGCTTTTGCGATATCGTTTTTCGGGCTCAGGATGTTCTGTTACGATAGGCTTCCATTTGGTTTCATCAACTTTGTTTTTCATGCGAATTCCTCCAAAGATAGATTTTACATTAGTAGAAAGTTCCATAAGTTAATTAACTTGTATGGTATATTGTATTTGCTAAGTTATTATAACATATTAACAGAAATTTTACAAATTTTTTACAAATAATTATTTAAACTAAAATATGATGTATGATGCGTATATTCTATATATTGCTTTTTAAAACCATGAAATTTCATCACTTTTGTCGATTCGTGTCGTACGATTTTTCTTGACAATACTTGTCTCCCATGTTAAATTATTGTCAAAGGGAGGTGGCTTATATCTATGTCATAATATTTATAGCTCTAAACATATTAATATATAATTTAATTTCATATTATTTAATTAAACAAAAACAAAAAGCAATTTTAAAATCTAATAATATTTATTTATCTAAACCAAAAAAGAACTTTGTAAGTTCGTATATAAACAAAATTGAGTCTAAATTATTTAATCT
>JAZSRF010000067.1:0-24667 GCA_045538335.1 Clostridia bacterium
CTAAAAAAATACTAATTACTATAAAACTTCTAACAAAATACTTAAATAAATATTTTCTATTCTTCATCTATTCTATACCCTATACCTTTTATCGTTACTATAATATCAGTTCTAATTTTCTCTCTTATTCGTTTTAGATAAACGGTGACTGTGTGGTCATCAACATCATTGCCAGTCCATTCCCAAATTTTATCTAGTATTGTATTTCTTTTAACCACTTTGCCTATATTTATAAATAATAAATGCAATATTTTTAATTCTAGACTAGATAACTCTAATTCGTTATCACCTTTTCTTACTATCATTTTATTTAAGTCAAAACTTATATCTTTTATCTTAATAATTGAAATTTTTTTATTTCTTAAAATAATCTTATTTATTCTAACTAACAATTCTTTTGTTGAAAATGGTTTAGTCATATAATCTTCCGCACCAAGATTTAGCCCTTTAATAACATCATTTTCATCATCGCGAGCAGTTAAAAATATAACAGGTATATTTTTTTCTCTAATGAATAATTCATATAAATCAAAACCATTACCATCTGGAAGTGAAACATCTAATATTATAAGTTCTGGTTTATTATCGTTTAAATATTCTTTCGCAGTTTTAACGCAATCTTTTGCAATTAAATTATAGTTGTTTTTTGTAAAAGCATATTTTAATCCACTAATAATATTTTCATTATCTTCTACTAATAATATATCCATTTTTACCTTCCTTTCTCTTTGTAATTATATCATAAATAAAGGGATATTTTACATATCCCTCATAAAATTGTTATATATTTTCGTTTCTGATTGTTTCTATTGTATTTTGTTTGTTAATCTTATTTATAGAATACTTCATAATAATATAAACTATGATAAATACAAATATTATACTAATAATAATTGCTGTTAACGGTAATGCAAATGCTCTTTCAACACTTTTACTAAATGCCAAGTGAATTATATACGCTCCAATTAAACCTAATGTAATACCATAAACTAATGATTTTGCACTATAAAATAAAGTTTCTAAGTTAATCATTCTGTTAAATTCTTGTTTTGTCATACCTATGCTTTTTAACATAGCAAATTCTTTTTGTCTTAATTCCATATTTGAAGTAATCGTATTAAAAATGTTAGTCACCCCAATAAGTGTTATGACTCCTATAAATCCATATAAGAAAATGCTAATTACTAATAACATTGCCCTTTCCGCTTGAGCAGAACTTTCAATATCACCTATTGATAATCTATAATCTATTAACTCTATATCTTTTACCAGCTGATCTGTGTTAGATGAATTATACATTAACATATATGGATATCTCGCTTGTTCCTTATAGTAATCTATATTTAATATTAGATACCCTCCATTATAGTAATTATTTTCAAGTCCCATTACTTTTTTTGTTGTTACTTCGGCTAATTCAACAGATAATTCAACTTCACCATCTTTAAGACTATATTTCATATTCATTATGTCGCCTTTTTTGTAATTATATCTTTTAGTAATTATTTCTTTTTCTTTTGTTGTACTCCAATATCTTAAATCGTCTATTAAAATACCCTTATCTTTTACATCATTATAATTTAGCCCCAACTCTTCAACATACTCTTTAAATGAATTTGAATCCACAACTTTAATATCAACACTTACATCAGATTCATCTAAACCAGAATCATTATAATAAATTATCTTATCTTTATCTTTAATTTTTCCCAAGTACATATTTTCATATAATATATAACTTTCGTTTAAATTAACTAAATTCCTTAATTGTTCAATTTCATCATCAGTATATTCTTTTATTCCTTTTACTGCAACATTATATTTATAATCAGTATAATATGAATTTGTCATAAAAAAGCTTTCATTTATAAAAGAGAACATTGCTATAAAAACAAATATACTAACTGTTAAAGAAACCACCGTTGTTCTGTATTTCTTTTTACTTCTTTTTAGATTTTTATATGCAATTACACCACCCGTTTTAAATAATGCACTTATAATTTTAGGCGTCTTTAACTTATTTGCATTTATTTTTACATCTTTTGTATTTCTTAAATTTTCTATTGGACTAACACGACTTGCCCTTTTTGCAGATGTAATGCTAGACAAATATATTGTTAAATATCCTAAAATAACTGACGCTATTATTGGTATTATCGACATTTTAAATACAATCCCATCAATACTATTAAATATGAAATCTCCTAATAACAAATTAACTATTTTAATTAAAATAAATACAACAATAAAACCACATAATATTCCAATAGGTATTCCTATTAAACCTAAAATTAGTCCCTCTAAAATTACACTCTTTTTTATTTGCTTTTTTGTAGCACCAACACTTGCTAGCATTCCATACATTTTCATTTTCTCTGTTGTAGAAATAGCAAATGAATTTCTAATACAAAACACACTAACAATAATTATAATAGTTACTACTATGGTAGCAATACCAGTAAACATACTTATAGTAGAATCCGAAAATGTAAATACCTGCCATCTTAATAACTCATTATTTATTGTAAAATCAAAACCAAGTTCTTCATTTCTACTAAATCTAATATCATCATAATCATCTACATTTAATAATTCTATAAAAGATTGTTTATAATCTTTCGGATTATTTAATGTTATATACACATGAAGATTATCATTTTCCACATTAGTTGTAATTCCGTAAGTCGCTGAACTATTTATTTCTCTATAAGAAATACCAACAATTTTATATTTTTTATATGTAGGATTATCTATATATTCTTTAGCTTCGCCTTGATATGGGTTATACTTACCTAATTTAATACCATCATTCGTTTTTCTAGTTCCTATATTTAACTCTACATAGTCACCAACTTTTAATTTAGATTGTAAAGCCATTTTCTTACTTATAACAATTTCATTAGAATTTTTAGGAAAATTCCCCTCTATTATTGCATAAGATAAAGTGTCAAATCCTTCTTGATTTGTTGAGTATACTGTAATATATGGATTATCTTTGCTAGAATTTATGTATTTAGAATCTCCTAGTTCATATAATGCACTTATAGATTCAATATCTTTATTTAATTCATATTTACTTAATTGTTCTCTATTTATTGTTTCTAACGCAATATGGAAATTACCTCTCTCGCTAATTGTATTTTGTATCAATGTTTCTTGAAAACTATTAAACATTCCACTCAAAGCACATATTAACGTTACTGATAAACCTATACCAATTATAGTTCCTATTGTTCTTTTTTTATTTAATTTAAGATTCCTTTTTGTTAATTTAGTTAGTATTTCCATAACTATACCTCCTTAACAATTTTTCCATCTTCAATTTGAATAATTCTATCAGCACATTTCGCTATTTCCATATTGTGTGTGATCATAATAATTGTTTGCTTATATTCTTTGTTAGATTTTCTTAACAGTTCAACTATCTCATCACTTGATTTAGAGTCTAAATTTCCTGTTGGCTCGTCTGCAAGAATAATTGTTGGATTAGTTACTAATGCTCTACCAATAGATGTTCTTTGTTGTTGTCCACCAGATAACTCATTTGGCAAATGATGTTTTCTGCTTTCTAATCCTAATAAATTTATTAACGAATTAAGATGTTCTTTATTTACTTTTCTATTATCTAAATCTAATGGCAATGTAATATTTTCTTCTACATTTAAAATAGGAATTAAATTGTAAAATTGATATACAAGTCCAACTTGTCTTCTTCTAAAATTCGCAAGTTTATCATCATCAAGTTTATAAATATCCTTTCCATCTATAAAAACATTTCCTGATGTTGGTCTGTCAACTCCTCCAATTAAATGTAATAAAGTTGATTTACCACTACCAGAGGCACCAACTATTGCAACAAATTCTCCTTTACTTACTGAAAATGACACATTATCAAGAGCAACTACTTTTGTTGTTCCTTTACCATAAATCTTTGTAAGATTTTCAACTTTTAATATTTCCATAATAAAACTCCTTTATTTATTACAAACTAATTATATGACATTCAAGGTTACAACTAAGTTACAAAAATTAAATAAATTGTTTTTTAGTTTTATCATACAAATTACTATTTGTATGATATCACTTTTATACTTTTTTATCAATACCTACTAATACACCGTATTGCTTGAATTTAACTAAATATCATGGTATTATCTCTTTGGAGGTAAAAAAGATGGAAGATATAGAAATTAAAACTGAAACCCAAAAATTCAAATACAGAGTTAATGGAATTATCATAAAAGACAATAAAGTATTAACTCTACGAATGAAAAATAATGTTTCTTTTTGTTTGCCAGGAGGACATGTTGAACTAGGAGAAGATACTCGTACCGCTGTCATTCGTGAAATGTTAGAAGAAACAGAAACTCCTGTTACCATTTTAAATGAACTTGCAATTGTAGAAAGTTTTTATAAAGATAAGAAAGGTCTTGATACTCACGAAATAAGTTTCTATTATATAGTAGAGCCTGAAAACTATAATAAGATTTCATTAGAAAATTATACTAGAACTGAAAACGATAACGAAGAAATTAAACAGCATAACTTTGAATGGTTAAAACTGTCCGAAATTTCATCTGTTGATTTTCGACCTAGTTATATCAAAGACAAATTAGCAAACAATGATTTAAGCTTTGAACACTTAATTATCAAAGAATAATACATTATAAACAACAAAGATGGAATTTGAATTTTATTCAGTTTCATCTTTGTATTATGTTTATATATTTTTACCAATTACTATATACTTTTAATTCCCAATATCATACCATTCTTCATAGTTTATTGCATCTGTATTTTTGTTCCCTCTAGTACATTTATTCTCATTTCTAATTACATTATCCATTACCCATAACTTTATAGTAGCATAATCGTCCTTATATTCCTTTCCTGACGACTTTTTATACAAAGACAAGTATTCTATCGCCTCATATGTATTAGAGGCTCCATATTCGTTTTGTAGAGCTTCAATTTGTTCGTCCGTTAATTTAATATTATCAAAATTTGCTAATATATTGTTATTTATATTATTTGTATCATTAATATTTATATTATTATACTCACCATTATTGGTTAGGGACTCCTCATCAGTTTTGGTGCCAGTCCTATCATCAATTTTGGTTAGGGCTTTTTGTATAAAGTTCTCCGTAAGATATATTTTCCTTGTATATTTTTTTGTTTTTTCATCTCTTGTTATCTCTACTTTTATATATCCATGCTTTTCTAAAGCCTTTATCCTTCTAGAAATGGTATTTACATGGCAATTATATAGATTACTAAAATATTTGTTGGTAGCAAAACAATATCCTCTAAGGATAGATAACGCTGTTATTTCTGCGTATATTATCTTTTCATCTGCATTTAGTTCATTATCATACCTTACATATGCAGGAATTATTGCATAATATTTCGGTTTAGTCTCCTCCATTTACTCATCTCCTTTCGTATATAAAAAATGCCCATTACATTTACTGTAAATGGACATATTGTTTTAATATTTTGGGCATAAAAAAATTGGAGAAAATTGTGAATTTATTCCCCAATTTTTCCCCAGTTTTTTATCCCATTCCCCAGTTTTTCCCCAATTTTTAGGGTCATTTTTAAGCAATTTTAAACTATTTTAATTTTTACTAATTTTTATTAAACTTTTAGGAATGTCTATTTTTAGCCTTTTTAAGGCGTTTTGCTTGGAGCTAATAGGCGGAATCGAACCGCCGACCTACAGGTTACGAATCTGTTGCTCTACCTACTGAGCTATATTAGCATTTGTGCCAACTATATAGTTGACATTGTACTTTTTCTTTTCTTTTTAGATTGTCTATTTAATTTCTTAAGTTCAAGCAATCCATGCGTAGATAATATCAATGGATATATTAATTCTATTAAAAGTGCAAGAAAATTTATTCCCATTGTTGCTACACTTATTACAATATATACTAGCATAGCCATAGCCATTATTATTTCAAGTAATACTCCAAATAAAGCCTTTTTTTTATATAATATATAGCACGTTGCAAATAATATTATCATAAGTATTTGCCACCATACAGCATTCATTACAGTCCCAAATGTTACAGCTGTAGTAGAAATTTCTCCTACTCTAGAAACGTAAGATATTACAGCTAAAATTGTTATTAAAATATATATTAGACCTAATAATAATATAACATTTTGTGCTTTCAATTTATTATTTTTTCTTCTTTCTTTTCTTTTCAGTTTTTCCATACAACCACCTTGTAATGTGTATATTATATCACAAGGTTATAAAATGTAAAGAAAAAAAACTAGGTTTCCCTAGTTTTTTAAGTTAATTCAACTGTTCCCAAATCATATGAAAATTTTATTTTTTCTTCGATTTCTTTATCTACTTCTGTGTGGTCCATACCTTGAGCAAGCATAAGTTCACTTATTAATATTTCTTTTGCAGAAGAAAGCATTTTCTTTTCTGCTGTAGAAAGACCTCTTTCCATATGTCTATGTGATAAATCTCTTACAACATCTGCTACTTCTAATATATCTCCTGTTTTTATTTTATCCACATTTGATTTATATCTTCTGCTCCAGTTGTTTTCATAAATATATTCTGCTTTTGGTTTTTCTAAAACTGCAAAAACACTTGGTGCCACAGAAGCATTTGAAACTTCTCTTACCCCTATATCTGTTGCTGTCTCAGTTGGAACCATAAGCTTCATATCTCCAACTGGCATTTTTATTATATAATATTCTGCTGTATCTCCAAACATTTCTTTTTCTTCGATTGACTCTATAGTTCCTGCTCCATGCATAGGATACACTACTTTATCTCCAATACTAAACATACTTGTCCCTCACTTTCTGCTTCGTCTATTTAACACAGTTATATTATACCATTTTAAATTTAAAAAGTAAAGGATTTTTAAAAAAGTTTTACCACAAAAGAATAGACGTGATATTATGCGCACGCCTATTTTTAAGCTTTTACTGGCTTTTATCCATTTGTTACCAAATCTTTAATATTATTTACCTTCACCAACTTTACCCCTTGCGGTAATTCTAGCTTTTCTAGACCATATTTTGTTGTATATATTGTTTTGTATCCTAGTTTTACAGCCTCTTTAATTCTCTTTTCAATATTTACTACGCGTCTAATCTCACCTGTTAACGCAAGTTCACCAATAAATACCGAATCATTATTTAAAGCTTTTCCTTTGTAACTAGATATAATTGCCATTGCAACAGCTAAATCTGCTGCTGGTTCTGTTATCTTTATTCCTCCAACAACATTTATATATACATCTTGTGTTCCAAGACTTATTCCGCAAACTTTTTCAATTACAGCAAGTAAAAGATTTAATCTGTTTACATCAATACCTGTTGTAACTCTTCGTGGCATATTGTAGTACGAATGAGTAGTTAATGCTTGAAGTTCTAGCAAGAGGGTTGATGTTCCCTCTAATATAGCTGTTGTAACAGTTCCCGGTTGATTCTTTTCTCTTGTTAAAAACATTTCAGACATATTTGTGACTTCAGCCATTCCTTTTTCTGCCATTTCAAATATTCCAATTTCATTGGTAGAACCAAATCTATTTTTTACTCCTCTTACAATTCTATGTGAGACAAATCTTTCGCCCTCAATATACAACACAACATCTACCATATGTTCTAAAAGTCTTGGTCCAGCTATAACGCCATCTTTTGTCACATGACCTATTACAATAGTAATTATTCCTAGTTTTTTAGATATATTCATAAGACGTGCTGTAACTTCTCTTACTTGCGATACACTTCCTGGAACCGAAGAAATAGCTTCATCATACATTGTCTGAATAGAATCTATAATGCATACTCTAGGTTTGTTTTCTGTAATTTTTGACTCTATTTCATCTATGTCTGTTTCACCATAAAAATATATTTTCTCATTATCTATTCCAAGTCTATCCGCTCTAAGTTTTACTTGAAGTTCTGATTCCTCACCCGAAACGTATAACACATCTCCATGTGCTGTTAGCTTATCTGAAATTTGCAAAACCAAAGTGGATTTTCCTATTCCCGGTTCTCCACCTAAAAGTATCAAAGAGCCATCAACAATTCCGCCACCAAGCACTCTGTCTAGCTCACCAAATCCACTTGTAAAACGTTCTTTTTTTACTATTTGTATATCTTTTAGTTTTTTCATTTCACTTTTTGGAATATTAGATACTACTTTTTTACCTTGAGATTTTTCCTTTATTTTTTCTTCTACAAATGTATTCCAATGATTACACCCCGGACATTTACCTAGCCACTTGGCTGACTCATACCCACATTCTTTACAAAAGAATACTATCTTTTCTTTTCCCATATTTTTCCTTTCTTCCTTTATTTCTACATTTATTATAACATATCTTTTTTATTTAACCATATAGTAACTATTACTGTTATAACAGCTGTTATACCTAAAATGCCATAAAATCCATTAACACCCGTATTAAACGGAAATTCCACATTCATACCCATTATTGAGGCGATTAATGTTGGTATAGATATAATTAGAGTAATAGACGTTAAAAGCTTCATCACATTATTCAAATTGTTAGATACAACTGTTCCAAATATATCCGTCATTCCATTTAATATTTCAGAATACGTTGTTGCCATTTCCATAGCTTGTCTATTTTCAATAACTGCATCTTCAAGAATATCTTCATCTTCTTCATATAGTTTAATAAATTTACCACGTCTTAACCTTTCCATAACCGCTTGGTTTGTTTTTAGTGCTGTGTTAAAGAATATCATAGACTTTTGGTAGTTTATAAGTTTTAATAATTCTTTATTACTCATAGTCTTTGTTAAATTGTCTTCAAATGCTTCCATATCTCTGCTAATATATGTTAAGTATCTTAAAAATTCCACAGAAGTTATATATATTAATTGAAATGCCAGTCTAGATTTTTTGTACGTAGCTATCTCACCTACTATTGTTTTCTTTCTGTTTAACATATCCATAAGGGAAAATTTCTCTGAAGATATTGTTATTACATAATCGTCTCTTACTACGAGAATACCTAAAGGCATTGTTGTGTATACTTTTCCTCTTTTATTCCTTTCTGTAATAGGCATATTAATAGATATAAGTATTTGATCATCCTCTGTATCTATATGTGATGTTTCCTCCTCGTCTAGAGCATATTTTAAAAGTGTTTCATCTATTCCTGTCTCTTTTATTACATAGGCCATTTCTTTTTCTGTGGGCTTAACTAAATCTATCCAACAGCCTTTTTCTATTTTTTCTAATTCTTTTAATTTTTTATCTTGTTCTGTGTTTTTTAATATTTTTATCATATGCTCACCTCTAAACTTTCTTAAACTATATTATTACAGTAGAGCTTGTATGTCAAGAAAATAGCGTGAATTAACCATGTATTTGCTATATACTTGCATTAATAGGAATAATGTGTTATAATTCTTATGTAATCTCAATAAACCTATAAATAATTATTTTAAGGAGCTATTTTATGATCGATTTAAAATTTAGTTATACTCACTCATCCGGTGGTCCTGTTGTCGAAGAACACGATACAATCATGCACTTCACAGATGGTGTTGAAAGCGGCGTTTATCCTCCTAAAACTTTATGTTGCGGCCCTGTAAATGTTAGATTTTTTGAAAATCCTCTTCTTGATAAACAGTTTGCAACAGTTCAAGATTTATACAATCACTGCTCTGCCATTATGCGAGGACACAAGTAAAATAGCGAACGTAATTGTTCGCTATTTTCTATTTTACACTCTATTAAAATGTTCTTTAGGTACTCCACATACCGGACATTGCTCTGGAGGATTATCCCCATAATGAACATAACCACATATTGTACATACCCATTTTGTTTGACTTTGTTCTATATTTTCTTCAGTTATATTCTCATTTTTATCTTTAAATTCATCTGTATTAATTAAAGTTTCAATTTCACTCGCTACTTGTTCTGCTTTATCTAAATCAAGTTCGCCCATATCTTTTATTTCCATTCCAGTTAATTCACTAAACTTTTTAAGTAATGCTCTTTCTTCTGGAAATAACGTTTTCATTCTTAGTTGTCCATTAACAAAAAACTTATTAAATGTTTTTGATGGATTATTTTTGTATATTTCATCTGCCACTATTGGGAATTCTTTTTCAGAGAATAATCCTTCACCAACTAAAATTACATTTTTAGTTTTTAATTGCTCTTTTACTCTATTTAAATATAGTTTAGTTAATTGAGCTGTATAAGGCCCTCTAAAATTAAATACTAATATTACATTGTCTATATCATTTAAATTTTCAGCTTCAAATGGGGTATCTACATTAATACATTTGCAATTTAGTTTATTAGAAATTATTTGTGCAACCTTTTTTGCACTTCCATGAAATGTTTCATATGTTACTATAGTATTATTCATATATTGTTTCTCCTTAAAATTATTATTTTTGGTCTTCAGGTGCATTATCGCAAGGAAGCTCTAAAAGCTCTGGATTTAATATGTATCTTCTAAATACAGATAATGCCTTAGCATAATAGTACCCATCACAAATTCTTTCGTCCATAACAAATCTAAATGTCATATACTTTTCTGTTTCACCTGTTTTATAATTTTTCACTCTTTCTTTTCTTCCACCCATAGCAAGGAATCCACTTGTTGTTCCAAAGTTGTATATGTGATGAAATATAGAATCAATTCCTATTGAACCAAGATTCGTTAAGAATATACTCGTATGGAATGGTGATGCTTCTATAACAGCTTTTGGTAATAATCCGTGATTATCCAAAAATATTACCGAATTAATTATACATTTTATTAACCAGTTAGGAAAACTCATTATAAATGCTGCTAGTTTATCTGTAGCATTTTCTTCTGTAGCCTCTTTATTTTTAGCAACTTCTTCGTGTACCCCTTCTGCAATTTTAAATATTGTGTCTTCTGGTTTTATTTTAAACTTTACTGTTGTGTCTACATATTCATCTTCACTTAACTTTTTAACTATTGCAAGAGAAATACAAACCTCATTTCTTGCAAATATTCTTCTATTCATTATAAATCTGTTTAGACGTGGTTTTTCTATTACAGTTCTTGCTATTGCTGCTAGCACTACATCCATATGTGTAATTTTTATTCCTTGGTCTCTTTTACTTTTTATATATTCTTCTAATCTATCTACAGATATTTCATCTTCAAAATACACTTGTGCGTCTACTCTCTGTTTCATTATATATGGTATTATTTTATAATATGGCTTTAAAGTTTTAATTCTTCTTCCATCAGCTCTTTTATTAAACATATAATTTCCCCTCTCATAATTTGTTACATATTATCATATAATGTCGAATTTTGCAAATAAAAATATTTAATAATTTAATACGTATATACCGTTAGTAAACCTTAACATGTTATTGATTTTACAGTCATTATTTGCTATAATATACAAGTAAACATCATCTATTCTCAATATAATTATATGGAGGTTTTATTATGTCACTCAGTGTACTAGGCATGTTAAAAATTATTGATGACTGTAAGATATCTAAAGACGCCAAAATATTTTCAATGATTTCCGGTGGTTTTTTATACTCTCCACATCCTTTAGAGTGCGCTTGTGTAGCCATTAAGCAAACTGAAGTTTTGAGTTGTAGAATTTTTCCGGATACAATAGATAAAGATAAAAAGCAAGAAATTGTTTTAATTGTAGAAGCCTTTGAAGATTTCGACTATTATAATTGCTTAACCATAAAAGAGTTGCGTGAATTTTTAGAATCAATTCCAAACAAAGATATTCTTATTGGAATATGTTCCCCCAAAGATATAGCAAATGGCTCTATATCTGATGTTCTTAAAGCTAAACCGGCATCAAAAAAGCCTTTTTATCCTAATCATCAAATGAGAGCTCTTTTTGGTGACAACATATTTCATCTCTTTATATAACCCAAGCCATTTGCTCTTTTCATCAAAAATCGTCGCATAAATATTGCGACGATTTTTATTTCTACTATATTTTATTTGGGTCAATTCCAAGTTTTTGAAAGCCCGCATTTACTTTTGACATATCTCTATATTTTCCTTCTGTTAGTTCATATCTGTAATTATCTTTTTCTAAATTCAAATTTTCATCTTGTAATTCCTTATTAATATCATAAGGAACTTTTATAAACTGATATGAAATGTCCGAAGTATATTCTTTACTACCAAATTTCCCTTCTATAATTAGGTAATTACTTTTTGTAGTCTCAAGCGCGGTGCTATCTTTACTTTCATTTCTAATAGTGTTAAATGAATTACCCACACTTCCTATATTGATTAATGTTTTGTTATACAAAACATCCAAATACGGATGATGTATATGGCCATAAATAACAATATCTGCTACCTCTTGAGATATTGTTTTTTCACTTGGTAAAAACAACTCATATTTCGTCATCGGCGTATCCACATTTAATACTGTTCTGTTGTTTGCCACAGGTGACGCGTGAAACAGTCTTACTAGACTACCACTCATATAGAATTCATAACAAAACGGAAGATTTTTTAAATACTCTCTATCCTCATCATCTAACATTGACTGATTCCATTTGATTCTTAATTTTTCCTGTTCCGGTAACTCTTCCAAATTTCCGTGTATCTTAGAAAAATGTGCATCACAATTACCTTGCAATACAATATCACAATGTTTTCTAACAAGCTCTATACATTCTTTTGGATGTACACCTTTAGCGATAATATCACCTAGGCATATTATCTTATCTACTCCTCGGCCTTTAATATCTTCTAAAGTTGCTTTTAATGCTTGTATATTTGAATGTATATCTGATATAATGGCAATTTTCATAATTACACCTTCTAAATTAACTTTTAATAATAAAAATGGAGCGGAATGTGGGAATCGAACCCACGCCGAAAGATCGGAAGCCTTGCATTCTACCACTAAACTAATTCCGCTTATGGTGTTATTTTACCACAAGCGGAATTTAAATTCAATTAAAATATTAAAGAAAATATTAGTACTCCTACAAAACCTGGTATTCCTAGAAGCCCTACTATTAAAGCTGTAATCCAGTTTATTGGAATAACTATTCCAAGCCAAGCCCCTCCAAACGAATTAAATACAAATAATAATCCAACTCCTATCGCCACGTTTATAAAAAGCTTTATTATTTTTTTTATTGGCCAAGCAAGTATTTTTACTATTATTATTAAAGCAATTATTGCTCCTATAAAACCTAAATATTCCATACATTCCTCCTGTTTATACATAATATGTTCTTTGTCCACATATTATTCTTCCCAGTTAAACTTAAATCCTTTTATATCCACAGTATCCCCTGTTTCAATGCCCATTTCTCTAAGCTTTGTCATAACTCCTAAGTTTTTTAGTGCACGTTGCATGTATTGTCTCGATTCAAAATCCTCAACATTAACTCTTCTCATAAGTCTATCTATAGCTGGTCCTTTTACACAATATTCACATTCTATAATTTCAATATAGAAGTCCTCTTCATCATTTTTATCTAATGTTATCGTAAATATTTCTTCATCTACAAACGTTTCTTGTTCTTCTGGTAATTCTTTTAATGCTTTTGCAACTGTTTCAACTAATTCATCAATATTAGTTCTTGTTGCAGCAGATATGCTAATTACTTGTCTACCATCTCTTGCACAAACCTCTTTTAATTCTTCTAGTTTTGTTTCATCCATTAACACATCTGATTTATTTGCCACAATTATTTGTGGTTTATTAGCTAACTTCTCGCTAAACTTTCTAAGCTCAACATTTATTGTATAATAGTCATCTATTGGATCTCTATCTTCACTTCCCGAAACATCTATCACATGTAGTAATATTCTATTTCTTTCAACATGCCTTAAGAATTTAATTCCAAGACCTACACCCTCACTTGCTCCTTCTATAATTCCAGGAATATCTGCCATTACAAATGTAGTTCCATCTTTAGCTTTTACAACTCCAAGACTTGGTTCAAGTGTTGTAAAATGGTAATTAGCGATTTTAGGTTTAGCTGAAGATACAGTAGAAATTATTGTAGATTTACCTACATTAGGAAATCCAACAAGCCCTACATCAGCTATAAGTTTTAGCTCTAATTCTAAATCTTTTTCTTCTCCCGGTTCTCCTTGTTCTGAAAATCTTGGTGCTTGTCTTACTGAATTAGCAAAGTGTTGATTGCCTTTTCCACCTCTTCCACCTTTAGCTATAACAGCCTCAGCGTCATCTGTTGCAAGGTCTGCTATAATTTTACCAGTAGCCAAATCCCTTACAACTGTTCCTTTAGGAACGTCTATTATAACATCTTCTGCACTTCTTCCAGTGCAATTTTTCTTCGCTCCGTTTTCTCCATTTTTAGCTTCTATTTTTTTATTATAACTAAAGTTTAATAGTGTATTCATTCCAGGATGTACTTTAAAAATTATGCTACCGCCATGGCCACCATCACCACCGTCTGGGCCACCATTATCTACATATTTTTCTCTGTGGAATGTCATTGCACCATTTCCACCATCTCCTGCTTTAACTTTTATTTTTGTGTAATCTACAAACATTTATTTCTCCTTCTTTACTGTTCTTGTTCTAACGTTATATCTTGTCCTTCTATGTTGTGTTGCTGATAAGAGTTATCATAAGCAACTACTTCTGGGGCTTGCGGAGGATATGTGTTTTCTTGTAAATGCGTAAGCATTTTAGACGCTTCTTTTGCATCATCATCATGTTCGTTCATTTCAGCTACACTTTTAAATCCTAATTTTGCCAACTTTTCCTTATCCTCATAGTTCGTATTAGTTTGTTCTCCTAACATTTTAATGTCTTTTCCTCTATTGAGCAATAAACTTATTCTGTCTTTTATATTTCTAAAAAACAGGCCTATTCCCTTAGGTTGCTTTGTGTTCACTTGCTCCCTTAATAATTCCATTTCTCTAGATTTTTCTACCTGACTCATAAATCTGGTTCTTATTTTATCTATTTCATCTTGTCCTAAAGTTTCAGTTACATAGTCACTATCAAACAATTCGCTTATTCTTTCTGGTGTTAGCTCAGTGTTTACTTTATGAGCTATATCTTTAATATCCTCATAATTGTTTTTATACAAGCTTTCTAGCATTTCATCTGTACTCATCTCATATATGGGAGCAGATTTATGCTCAGGACAAAATGCTGTACCAAAATCAAAATAAGGTGCTATGGAAAGCATATTTGTTTCTATATTATATACTAAAGGTAAATTGTCCGGCTTTATATCATAACAATCTAACATACAACACATATATGTGTACTTATAAAAATTCTTCCTGGAAGCTTCTATAAATTGTTCATCATTTGTAAGTTTTCTTACACCTTGTACATATCTTTCGCACATATTATCTATAGGATTTGGCGAATTGCTTTCGCATCCCATCATATCTGGTGATACTAACTCTTCATTTTCTTCTATTATATAATTCGAAAAATAAGTGTTTCGTCCAGTTTCTTCATCATACACTAAATCTATACTAGCTGCATTTATACTAAGTGATGTTAATATATCTGATGAAAGTTTTTCTCTAATATCGTCATTATCTATGCCCAAAACACAACCGTTTTCTTTGTATATTCCCTTTCTGCCAGTCTTTGTATTATATCCTATAAATTGTGCGGAAGTTCCTGAAGTTAATCTCCCTACCTCTAAAATATCACTACTACTATATCTTGACATTACCTCACCATTTCCTATTACTTATTTCCATCAAAGTAGTTTATTTTCATTGCCTCTTTAACTTGTCTTAATGTTTCTTTTGTTATTTCTCTTACTTTATTTGTTCCATCTTCTAATATTTTTTGAACCTCTTCTTTATGACTTTCGTAATATCTTCTTCTTTCTCTTATTGGTTCTAAGTGTTTTATAATATTGTCTGCAAGTTCTTTTTTACAATTTACACAACCCCTGTGACCTTTTTTACATTCATCACATATTGTTTCTAAATTATCTTCACTAAACAATTTGTGATAATATGCTACCATACAAACATCTGGATTTGCAGGATCATCTTTTCTTATTTTACTTGGATCTGTCACTGCAGATTTAACTTTTGCACGTATAGTTTCATCATCATCTGCAAGGTAAATTGCATTACCTAAACTTTTACCCATTTTAGCATTTCCATCTAGCCCTTTTATTCTAGCATTTTTACTAACTAAAGCTTCAGGTTCACGAAGTATTTCTTTACCTTCACCGTATAACGAATTAAACTTTCTTACTATTTCTCTTGCTTGTTCTATTAGTGGCATTTGGTCTTCACCACAAGGAACCAAATCTGCATTAAATGCTGTAATATCTGCTGCTTGGCTTACAGGATAACCTAAAAATCCATAAGTTACAGACTCTCCACTATTTCCAAACAATTCTTTCTTTTGAGCTATTTCTGTTTTTATCGTTGGATTTCTTTGTAGTCTTGAAACAGTTACAAGATTTGAGTAGAACACTGTAAGTTCGGCTATTTCTGGTATCATGGACTGTATAAAAAACGTTGCCCTATTAGGGTCTACTCCGGCCGCTAAATTGTCTATGGTAGTTTCTAATATATTTTCTCTAACCTTGGCAGGATTATCAAAATTGTCTGTCAACGCTTGCACATCGGCTACAAGAATATATGTATCATATTCATCTTGTAATTTTGCTCTATTTTGCAAAGAGCCGAAATAATGCCCAATGTGTAGTTTTCCTGTAGGTCTATCTCCAGTTAATATTCTTTTCCTCTTTTCCATAAAATTCACCTCGATATATATTTATATATTATATAATATTTGTAAAAGATATACAATAGTATTACATAGACATTTTCGCTTTGTTGACATAATTTTAGTGTTGTGGTATAATTTATGCTGTTTAAACTTTATATTCCACAAAAATTTTTATGGAGGTATTTGTATGAAGTTTGTTTTGAAATTAGCCGACCGGCAAATTTTTTATGATGAAAAATATGTTTCTATAGATGGTAATATATGTGCCACCTATAACGATAGTAACGTTACCTGGCTTGCAGATTGTTCTGTTCTTGCTAAGTTCAAGCACTATCCAGATCACACTTGGACTGTCTTGGAGAATTCTAGCCGTACTCTGATTGAAGCTCACGACCGAGACAAAACCTTGCGTAACTTGTCATATAATAAAGTTATAGGAACATATACCGGTCCTCACGCAGGCGCTTTAGCAAGTTACATTGCTTACAAACATTCTCTTACTACGCCAGTCGTAAAGAAAAGCGCAAACTCTGAGAAGAATATTCAACCAAAACAAAACATAACCCAAAAACAAACACAAAGTCCTAGTTCAACAACTGTTCAGGCCAAGAAAGAAACTCCATCCCAAGCAAATTTACAGCAAGAGATACGCCCCAAGCTGGAGCCTAAATATATCCCACCTCAACAAGAACCGCCCAAAATTGAAAAACGCTATGAAGAACCTCCAGTTTACGAACCACCTAAGCAGGAGTATGAGTATAATGAACCGGATTTTACTCCACCTCCCGCTCCAATACCCACTGGTAGTTCTGAAGAAAATGCCGGATGCATCGGTCCTATTGGTGGTTTAGCGATTGCTATACTTGTGTTAATCATTGCTATTAAGTTAATCCCTCAAAGTTGGAAAGACCTTGGTACCTACATTCCCGAAGGTGATATAGGTATTTCCATTTGCTTCTTTTCATCATTAATTGGCGGTGTAATAGCCGTTTTAATGAGTTTATTTATAAAAGAATGTAAATTTACCTCTTGCCTATCCGCTTTCTTAATAACTTGCGGAATAGGTGTTGCTATAAATATCCTTATTCTATTTAAGGATATTTGTGCCGGAGATTATGAATTCACTGGATTTATCCTATTTGATTTGCCACTTGCGGTATTTGCACCCATCCTTGGTTGCTTCCAATTCGCATTTCCTATAGGAATAGGTGTAATAATTATCTGTGGCATAATTTGCCTAATAAAAAAGAAGTCCTAGGGTAATTCCCTAGGCTTCCTTTTTTGTTACTATTTTTCTTCATATACACTTGCTTTAGTTTTAGCTCTACCTAATCTTTCGAATTTAAGTATTCCACTTACTTTAGCAAATAATGTATCATCTTTACCTATTCCAACGTTTGTTCCTGGATGTATTTTTGTTCCTCTTTGTCTTACTAAAATATTTCCAGCTTGAACAAATTGTCCGTCTGCTCTTTTAGCACCAAGTCTTTTACCTATACTGTCTCTACCGTTCTTAGTAGATCCACCACCTTTTTTATGTGCCATTTATCTCAACTCCTTTTCAAATTCATCTAAAAATTATTAAGCTTCTGCTGTTTCAGTAGTTTCAGCTTTTTTAGCAGGTGCTTTAGTAGAAATTTTTTCAATTTGAACTTTAGTGTAGCACCATCTGTGTCCTCTAGTCTTTCTTTCATTCTTTTTAGCTTTGTACTTGAACACTCTTATTTTTTTACCTTTTCCATGACCAATAACTGTTGCTGTTACCTTAGCATTTTTAACTGTAGGTGCGCCAACTTCTGTTTTCTTGTCATCAGAAACTAGTAATACTTGATCGAAAGTAACTGTAGTTCCTTCTTCGTTATCAAGTCTTTCCATGAAAACAATATCTCCTTCAGAAACTTTGTATTGTTTTCCACATGTTTCAATTATAGCGTACATATTCTCTCCTCCAATTCTTGCTTGCTCTCGCTGAATGTAGGTGGTTTAAAACACTTATATACCCAATCCACACGGAATACCCTCTTATTTTAACACGTATGTTTTATTTTGTCAAGAAGTTTAATATATTTTCTTCTACTTGTGGGACTATTTGTTCTTTTATCGTGTTTAACTCCTCCTTACTAAATTTTTGGAGCACATAATCCATAAGTGGTATTGGTATCCCTCCTCTATTTTCAATTCCAATTCTTACTCTTGCAAACTCCTCTGTTTTTACATTTGTAATTATATTCCTCATTCCATTATGAGTACCGGCACTTCCTTTTTCTCTATATCTAATAGTTCCTAGTTTTAAATCCACATCATCATAAATTACAAGAATATCTTCTGGTGTTATCTTATACCAATTAATCATTTCTACAATTGCTTCACCACTCAAATTCATATAGGTTGTAGGTTTAATAAAGGATACTTTGTTACCATTAATAATACCTTCTCCATATATACATTTTTTCTTCTTTTTATCTAAGGTAATGCTATATTTTTTTGTAATTTCATCTAAAGCTATAAATCCACTATTATGCCTAGTATTTTCATACTCTTTCCCTATATTACCTAATCCTATTATACATTTCATAAAAAATACCTCAACTTTTGGCTCAAACTTGTCAATTTTACTTGAAGTTTTGCCTAATCTGTAGTATATTATATATTAGATTTAGTTTAATTACAATAATGTAAATGAAAGTGGTGATTTTTTGTTATACAACATACTTAATAAATTAAAAATAAAAGACCATAACAAATTTTTAGCAGTGCTATTTGGAGTATTTACTCTTTGTATAGTAGCTTTTGTTTTGGTTCAATTTGTAACACTTATATTTGGTGATGCAAGACTTACTTATTTGCCAGACCCTATAGCTTATGCATTAGCACTTGTTTGTCCTGTAATATGTTATTCATATGCGGTAAACACTAAGTTAATATCTGGTAAAGATGCTCGTATAAAATGGTTTATGATAACAGTAGGTATCTTTGGAGCTATTATTGCATCTTTATTAATAACAAATATTAATAGAGTTATATGGTTGCTACTTGAAAAAGTTCCAAATTACACATTAATTAGAACCGAATATCCTGAACTTTTTGCACCAGCTATAAAAACAGTATCTTTTGTAATTCCTTTTATTGGAATATTCTATATGATAGATTATTTCCTATTAATACTTAGAGATGATGATATAAACAAAGGAATTGCAGGTTTCTGTGGACTTAGCGTTGCAAAGCCAAAGACAGACAAAGGAATATTTACTTGCGAAAATATTATTTGTAAAGATGTAGATACTTTAAAACCAGTTGTAGTTTCTGAAAAGAAAAGAATGGAAGCAACTCTTGTACAAGGTGCTACCGGTACTGGTAAAACAGCAGCTGTTCTACTTCCAATGAGTGCAAGAGATCTTGAGAAAAAATACTTCTTAAGAGAGTATTCTAAAAAACTAGCCTTTGGTCTTCTAAAAAGAGGCGTAGCATATATTGAAGGACCTTATTCTAACGAGTACATAAACTTAAACTTTAGTTTAAACTATATACTTCCTAAAAAAGGTAAAGAAAAAGAATTTTATAAAGAATTAGAAGATTTAATATTATATAAAAACGAATCAACTGGTGAGGTTGTTTACAGAAATGTCGGTGTAACAGTTGTAGAAAATGATGGTAAATATGTTTCAGACTTTACAAATGTTGCTAAAAACTTTGATATAGAAGTATTAACAATAGACCCAACTGATCCAGAACATACTTTAAGTATGAACCCATTCGCAATTAACGACCCAGCTAAGGTTGCATCAATTATAGCAGACGTTTTAAAATCTATGCAACAAAGTGAAGGTGCTAAAGAAGAAGCGTTCTTCTCTAACTTAACGTCGGACGCATTCCAAAACTTATCTATACTACTTAAAGAAATGTATCCTAGACTTCACAATGGTGAACTTCCATCATTAGAAGACGTTTTAGACTTACTATATAACTTTGATAAAGTTGAAGAAATGACAGAAGATATGAAAAAAATACCAGAACTTGCAGATAAGTACAAACTACTTATTGCGTACTTTGAAAAGAACTTCTATAAACCAAGTTTAAACATTAACGGATATGAAATACCTGGTACACGTGGAAGTGGTAGAAAAGATACTGAAAGATTCTTATATGGAGCAATTACTCAACTTAACAACTTATTAAGACATCCTGGTATTAAGAAAGCTCTTTGTGGTAGAACTAACGTAATAGACTTTGATAAAGCTCTACGTGAAGGACAAGTTATTACAGCATGTTCTAGAAAAGGTGAACTTGGTATAATAGCTTCCAAAGCATTTGGTATGTTCTTTATACTACAATTCCAAGATGCAGTATTAAGAAGACCTGGTTCAGAAGACTCTCGTATACCACACTTCTTATTCATTGATGAGTTCCCAGAATACATCAATAAAGATACCGAAGTAATGTTTACTTTATTTAGAAAATACAGATGTGGTGCTATGATAGCTATACAAAACTTATCTCAATTAGAAAAACATAAAGGTATGGAATATTATAGAGAAGTAGTTCTAGCAAATACAAAAACTCAAATCGTATTTGGTGATACTACTCCTGAAGATAGTGAATACTGGAACAAAGCATTTGGTATGGCTAAGAAAGTAGATATGTCTTCAAGCTTCGATCCATCAAATGGTCAATTTAAAGCAAAAAAATCTGTACAAGTTAAAGATAAAGAAAGATTTAAAGTACATAAAATCGCTGAACATAAATTTGGATATATTTATTATAAAACAAAAGCTCCTAACGGAAACACATTATTTGGTGAAGGTAAAGTTAGCTTCCTAGAAGATAAATATAAACAAAAACATCCAGCATATATGTATAACTTCGAAAAATTCATGATAAATAAACCTGTATCTAGTGATGTTTCTGTTAACACAGATACTACACCAAGTTCAACAGCATATATTATGGAAGAAGATAATGATAATATATTTGGAACGCTTTCAAATGAACCAATTACAAATGAACAATTCCTAGAAAATCCAATGGGTTCACAACAACTTCCAAATAAAGATACAGATAACCCACCCGCTATTATGGAAAACGACGATTTAAACGAAGCTATTAAAACATTTGATTTTAACAGTGATGATGATTTCGATATAGTAATAGATACTGGAACGGATAAAAAAGAATAAAAATAAAAAACCTGCAATTGTTTGCAGGTTTTTATTTTTATTTACCATTTGTTATTTTAATCTTCTTTTGCTAAGTTCTACTACATTTTGTGCAAGACTTAATACTGTTGTAAGTCCTACTCCACCAGGCACTGGTGTAACGTATCTTGCTTTGTTTGCTACGCCTTCTGTATCTACATCACCTACTAGCTTATCTTTAAGTCTATTCATTCCTACATCAATAACTATAGCATCTTCTTTTACCATCTCTTCTTTAATTAAATGAGGAACCCCTGTAGCTACAACAAGTACATCTGCGTTTCTTGTATGCTCTGGTAAATTAGTTGTTCTAGAATGACATATTGTGACTGTCATATCCTCATTAAGAAGTAGTGATGCCATAGGTTTACCAACTATTTGAGAACGACCTACAACAACTGCATTTTTACCTTTTAAGTCTTTATCTAGCTCTTTAAGTATAGTAAGTATACCCTTAGGCGTACAAGGTACAACTGTTGGTTTCCCTTGATATAGTCTACCTACATTTACCGCAGAAAATCCATCTACATCCTTTTCTGGCAATATACTATCTATTATTTTAGACTCGTCTAAATGTTTGAATAACGGAAGTTGAACAAGTATTCCATCTATTTCGTTATTGTGATTTAATTTATCTATTGTATCTAATATGTCTTCTGTTTTACATTTAGAATCAAATAGATATTCTACTTCCTCTATTCCAAGTTCTTGACATAGCTTTCTTTTTCTAGATACATATATTCTAGAAGCTTCCACGTCATTTGCAAGTATTACTGCAAGTTTTGGTATTATTCCTTTATCTCTTAAATCTAATATTTCTCTTTTTAAAGAATTTCTTTTCTTTTCTACTATTTCTTTTACATCAACTATACTCATCTTCTGTTCCTCCAAAATTATTTATTGTAATTTACATTGCTTATATTATATTCTTACTAAATATGTCACTACAAGTACTACTGCAAGAAGTACTCTGTATATTGCAAATACTCCAAAACCGGATTTTCTTACTATTTCCATTAATGTTTTAATAGCAATTAGTCCTACTATAAATGACACTGCTATTCCTAAAAAGAATTCAAAATTTAGCATACTCATCTCAAAGTGTTTAAGGCTAAACACAGCAGCTCCAAGCATTGCTGGTGCTCCAAGTAAGAACGAGAATTTCGCTGCAGACTCTCTTTTCATTCCCATAGACCTTGCAACCGTCATTGTTGTTCCACTTCTTGAAAAGCCAGGTATAACAGCCATTGCTTGCCCTACTCCTATAAGTATCGCTTGTTTTAAGGTAAGCTTTTCTATTGTTGTTTCTTTCTTACAATACTTATCTATGAAATATAACGCAATACCCATTATTGTTAAAGTTGTAGCTATTATTAATACGTTATTTCTTACTATACCTTCTATGAAATCATCTAGTAGAACACCTGCAAGTGCACCCGGAACAGATGCCGCTATTATATACCAAAGTATTTTTCCTTCGTGATTTAAATTCTTAAAACTTAATTTTCCATCGCTTCCTTTAAATTTAAATCCTTCTACAAACATTTTTATAAAATCCTTAAAGAAATATATTCCTATGGCCATTAACGTTCCAAAATGTAATGCTATATCTATAACTAGCCAGTGTTCATTACTCATACTAGTTCCAAAGTTAAACAAATATCTAATTGCTATTAAATGCGCTGAACTAGATATTGGAAAGAATTCTGTAATTCCTTGTACTATTCCCAAAATTATCGCTTGTAATATTGTCATTATTTTCCCTCTTTCTATTTATTATATATTACACTATCTATAGACTGTTTTAAATAACCGGCTGCAGACTTAGGTGCTACTTTTGTAGGCAACGCAAGTTCAAGATAAGCTTTTATACCCAAATCTTCTGCCACTTTAAAATCCACCCCACCAGGAGCTGATGCAAGGTCAATTATAACGGTATCTTTATTTAACACTCCCAACTTCTTTTCCCCTAATATCATAGTTGGAACTGTATTAAATATTATATCCATCTTATCTATAACATCTAGCATATTATTTATATCTACTACATTATACCCTAAAGCTTTTATATGTGCAAGGTCTTTTTGCTTTCTTGCAGCACAAAACACATTTGCATTTAATCCCTTTAACTTATCCGCTAAAATTTTAGCTACTCTGCCAAATCCTAAAACAAGTGCATTAGCCCCATGCATTGTTATATCTGTCGCCTCCATTGCCCTTAATATAGCTCCTTCAGCGGTTGGTATTGCATTTAAGAGAGCCACTTCATCTAATTCCATTAAATCTATATATGTAACATTGTTTATCTCCATTTGCCTTTTAAATTCCTTAGGTATAGCACCACTAAATATTGTTTTATTTATGCACTTTTTAATTAAATCTTCTATTAATATTTCTTCACCCGTTATATGAACTTTATCCTTCGAAAAAGGTATTGGAAGTATCACGTATTCTGCTTGTTCAATACTATCTACTATACTAACCTCTTTTTCATATAACTTTTTTAGACATTCACTTCTTTTATCTTTTCCTAAAAAATATAACTTAACCATAAATCCACCTCTGTAAATTATATGATTAAGTTTATATTTTATTATGCTATTACTTACAAGAAAAGACGGCTGTATAATTTAGGTTGGGGTGCGAAAACACCTTAACCTAAATTTTTATGCATAAAAAATTGCAATTAAATCACAAATACCTTAAAATGTAATTACTACAAAACAAAGAAAGGTTAAATTGGTGATTCAATTGCATAA
>JAZSRF010000013.1:0-53757 GCA_045538335.1 Clostridia bacterium
TAAGGTTTGCGTTAGCATGCCCTAAAACATATATTTTATTACATTTTAATATTTATTTGTGTTCCTACCTGAAAATGCAGTTAAAAAGAGAGATGTGAATGATTTTTACATCATTCACACCCCAACTATTGACTTAGAGCCAAAATATGTTTTGATAGTAGGTAAGATTCTAAAATAATTGTGCTCCGGGTGTAGTTTTTGCTATAAATGATTTTAAGTCATTCATTGTTTTAAAGTGTAGCGAAGTACAAACAGTTACAAAATCATTAGATTTTGCTTTTGCTAGATCGTGCGTTACAGATGTAGGCTCATTTGCTATAATTATTCCACCAAATTCTTTTTGGGCAATTTCTAAATTTGTTGTTAAAACAGTAAATATTGATTGTATGCAAATATCTCTATTTGATTGATTGCTTTTTGAACACGCCGTAATGAATAATGTTGGAAGTGGTGCCATAGCCACTCTATATGAAAACTGAACCGCAAACAACATATATTATAATCTCCTTATTATTTAATTAATAATAATACTTTATACTAACATATCTATTATATCATAAATTTAACCATATAACAAGAAAAACGCCGATGTCTATACATCATCAGCGTCTTTATTAACTTTTCGTTTAGTTTTTGTTACCTTTTTTGGCGTTTCTCCTGCTTTAGTTGCTACTTTTTTTGAAGTTCTTTTTACAGTCTTATTAGGTTTCTCGCCTTGCACAAAATTATCTTCAACAACTTTATACATCCAAGCGGCAGAACCTGTATACCAAGTCCAGCCACCACGGCCTACGTGATTTTCATTAGCATAGACATCTGCTGCAACAACATAAGGTTCAACCATATATATGTCAGCTTTATCTTTAGTATCACTATGATTTATTGGATTTAATATGTGAAGTATATCTAGCGCTTTTTCTGGCTCATCAGTTTCAAAATATGCTTTTGCAAGCCATATAGCACCGTGTGTATACTGTCCACCATTTTCTCTTACTCCAGGAACATAGGCCTTTATATATCCAGGATTATGTTTAGGATTATCGAAAGGTGGGTTTAGTAGTTTTATTACATTATGTTTTCTATCTACTAAATATTTTTCTGCAGATTCTAAAGAAGATTTTATCTCATCTTTAGTGTCTGGATACCCCTTTAAAGCAATTGCTGCCCAAGCTTGAGAAATTAAATCTATTTTACATTGTTCACTATCCGGTGTGCCAAGAGGTGTACCATCTGGGAAAAATGCCCTTGCAAAATAATCTCCAGTCCACGCAGATGCAAATATTGCGTGTTTCAAAACGTGTCTTTCGCTCATAAAGCGCATCTTATTTACTTCATCCATTTTTAAATCTGCTATTTTTATAAATCTATCTAGTATATCCATCATAAAGAATGTAAGCCAAACCGATTCACCTTTTATGTTACTAAATCCATCATTCCAGTCGCCATCGCCTATAGAAAGTAGTCCGCGCCTACCTTTTCTGGATAATCCGTATTTGATAGCAATAAGTGCGTGGTCATAAATACTTGCTGTATTTTCAGTAGGCGCAAAATAATCATAAAGTTCATCTTTGTCTTCTAATGGTTTATCTTCAAGGAAAGGAGTTTTTTCTTTTAATATTGACTCATCCCCTGTTTTTAAAATATATTCACTTAATACATATGGCAACCAAAGATAATCATCACTAAAATGTGTTCTTATACCTCTGGAATTATGCTCATGCCACCAATGAAGAACATCACCTTGTTCAAATTGTTTTGCGGCATGTTTAATAATTTGAGATCTTGTTCTTTCGGGCCAAGATGAAATTAATGCAAGAGAGTCTTGTAGTTGGTCTCTATATCCAAATGCGCCACCCGCTTGATATAGTCCTGTTCTTGCAAACAGTCTTGACGCAATTGCTTGATACATAAGCCAGCCGTTTGCCATTATATCTACATATTCATTTCCTGTATTAAAATTACGAACTACTTTATTTCTCCAATAAGCTTTTGTATTTTCGTATTCATCAAATATATTTTTCTCATTATTATATTTGTTTACTACAGCTTGTATTGTTTCCATTCCTTGATCTGTTGCACCAAACAGAATTGCAATAGTTGCCGTCTGTTCTTTTTTTATCATACACTTAACGCGTACTAATCTTTCTTTTTCATCATATTCTATAGTTCCTTCAGAATCATTTAAAAATAACGCTTTAGCATAAGATACTACATTGCTAAAGAACTCATTATATGGATTTTTAAAGTATAACGTATTATTTTCATTTTTGCATAAAACATAGCTACTAGAAACCTCTTTTGCTACACCCATTACCATATCTGGTCTATACTCAATTACAACTTCTTTATCTAATGCTCTGTTGTTAGTAAGAGTAATATAATGAATTTTAACATCATCATTTATTGGGACAAATATGTCCATATTTCTTTCTATGTTTCCAAATTCGCCTTTTACCTTAACATATCCAAAACCATAAGTTAAGTTATATGTGTTATCGAAAACGCCTTTAAAATGTTCTCCAGGTACGAAATCAGCCCAATCGTTACACCAGTGTGTAAGTTTAAACTCACCTGCATTTTTATAGAAAGAATATACTGTACCATAAGTTGAGATTAATGTCCCAAATCTTTCATTTGTTAAAACATTACACCAAGGAAGAGGAGTATGAGTATTTAATATTTCATACTCATCCCCAGCTTTATTAAATCCACCATATCCGTTAAAAGCCATATATGTTTTATTCATCCGCTTTCACCTCTTCTATTGTTTTTTCTTCCTTGTTTGTTTTTGGCATAAACTCTTCAATGTCTTTAATAATATGTTTTCCTACCAAATCAAATAATCCTCTTTCATCTTCTGATATATTATTTAAGTTAACTATATATATATTTCCTTTTGTATATGACATATATACAACTTTCTTAAGAATATCTTCGATATGTGTCTTTATAGGTTCACCACTGTATAATTCTTCATCTACAAGCAGTACTATATCTACATCTACTTTTCTGTATTTTGCATAATCCATAAACGCTATTACTTCATCTACAATAGCAGAATCTTCTAGCCTTCCTATTTTCACTATCATAATTGGTATATCGCCAGAAATGCCATATTTCCAAAGCATAGATTGACTAAACGACGCGTTCCAAAAAGCATTTTTGTCCATATCTTTATTTGTTCCAAATAATAGTTTGGCAATAATATTATTATATGCTTCAGCCTTACCTGGTTTTAGTTTTAGATATTTAGCATTAACATTCTCTTTTTGTACAGCAAACATAGCCTCTTTTTCTAGCGATTCATAATCTGCATTTACAATAGTATGAGAAATGTTGTATTTGCTGTCTGATGCTCCTGTTAAATAATAGAATGTTTGTGTTTCCCCTGGTTCTAATAGTATTCTTGCTCTGTATGACATTACAGGCCATAATGGATATTTTACAAATTCACCATCATAAGCATTTTTACCGTTATTAGATACAAGCTTAGATTTTTCTGTTTCCATTTCATATTCTATGTCTATACCAACTAATTTAGTAAATACATAGAATTCTTCCGATTCATTATTTCTAGAACGTTTTTTTGCAATTAAAGCTCCAAGATGTTCATCATAATCTTCCTCTATTAAAAGGCTGTTAAACGCTGGGTGAATAATATTTGCTCTTTCTTCTGTCATAGCAAGTTCCAGCTCAGTATTAATTACTATTTCTTTTCTTTCACTAGAAGAATTGTATAACGTATATTTGCGTATTTCCATATTATATTTAGGCGCTACACAAATATTTGTTATTGTTTCTATATCCCCATCCGTTCTTCTATATTCACTAGCCGCAAGCGAATATGCTAGTGAATAACTATCTGGTTCTTTGTAGTTTGGAGCGTATGTTCCAGACCAGATTTGACCAGTAGATTTATCTGTAAATATTACTTGGTTTCCAAGTGTAATATCTTTTATGTATCTGTTTTTAGTAATTGCATAATTTTTATAATACATAAAGTTTGAACCGTCATCTGTAAGTAGTGTACTAATTTTGCCGTTTGTATGAATATTTATCATAGGCATAAGTCTATTTTTAAATTTAGCATAATCTTCATAAGATATATGACTTGTAAACTCTTCTTTTGCTTGCATAACAAATTTATTTTCTTTAGAGTTCTTATTCTCTTTTAATGGTACTGCAAGCGGTATTCTTTCTTTTAATAGAATTTCAGCTGCATCAATATTTGGATTTAAGTGGAATCTATTTTGTACTATACCATCATTTATATAGTTGTTAATTGCAGTAAGTATCATACCTTGGTGGTGTGCCATATATGTTTTTACCACTTCATATTTTTTATTTTTACCGATATGTGTCTTAGTAAAGTCTATCGCTTCATAAAAACCAAAATTAGAATAAGAGTTGTATTTTCTTAATGCTTTTATATTGTGGTACACTTTTTTAGGTGCATATTGTAGACACATAAGTGATGAATATGGCGAAACAACCATATTATCGTTCAAGCCACGTTTTAGCCCAAGCCAAGGTATTCCAAACGCTTTATATTGGTAATTTTGCTCGTTATCTTGAAGCGCAAATGCTGATTCAGATACACCCCAAGGGACATTTGCTATTCTTGCATAGTTTATTTGGCTATCTAATGCAAAACTTAAAGATTCATCAACTAGTGTATATTTATATGTTTTAGTAAACAAATTTGGCATAAAGTATTCAAAACAAGTTCCACTCCAAGATATAAGTCCTTTTGAGCCATTTATCTTGACAAGGTTACGAGCCAGTGCAAACCAGTGTTTAGAAGTTATTTGAGATGTTGCTATTGCTATTAAACTTGTAAGTCTTGATTCAGACATTAACATATCATAGTAGCTATCTACTAACTTATTTGCCTCTAAATCATATCCTATAGAGAATATGTTTCTAGATTTAACATATAGTTTTGTAAAATCTACTTCATCTATAATCTCTCTACATAGTCCAAGCATTTGATCTACTTGTGTGTGTAGTTTTTCTATAACTATTTTAGATTTAGCTAGTTTCTTTAAGAATATCTCAGCAACGTATATACTAGCTATAAAGTTACCACTATCTACAGTAGATACAAATCTAGGCCTTAATGGTTCTAAGTTTCTAGTATTATACCAGTTATATAAATGTCCATTCCATTTCGGTAATTTTTTAACAGTATTCATTATATTATGTAATTTGTTTACTGCCTCTTCTAATGGAATATATTCAAGGTCATACGCATTAATTATTGCCATTATTCCATATCCTATATTTGTTGATGAAGTTCTACCAACAACTTTAGGGCGTCTATTTTCTTGATAGTTATCTGGTGGTAAGAAGTTGCTTGCTTCATTCATTGTACTATCAAAAAACTTCCAAGTTCTTCTTCCTATTTCTAATATGTCTTGTTTTTCTTTGTTATCTAATTTACCAGCAGATTCAAATATAACCTTTTTACTCATTATATATGCTGCGTAAGGTGCTATTAATATAAAGGCTGTAAATATTAATGTAAATACATATCTACCATAAGAAAAACCATTTAGTGCTACCATTGCAAGTAATAATGCACCATATATAACATTTGGCATCATATTTTTATATACATACGGTAATTTCTCTTTTGCTCCTTTTTCAATTGTTTCTGCTGTAGCCCATTCTAGAAGTTTTTTCTTTGAAATAAACATTCTATATAATGATGTGCAGAATGCATTTAATGTTGTCCACGCCTTATATGGTAATGTAATTATATTAAATACCATTTTTAAAAGATTTGCTCTTAATCCATAAATTACAGGTATATATTGTTTTTGCTTTCTTTCTGCATTTTTTCCAAATAACAGTTGGTCTATTACAGATAGAATATATCCGAAATTCATTACCACAAATGTAACTATTACGGAATATGTAAAGCTATTTCCAGGTATAAACAATGTAACTATTAATAGTAACATTGCAAGGATATCTAGAGACTCTCTTCTTAGGTTATCAAAAATTTTCCAGCGAGATAATAAATTAAGTCCGCTCTTCGGTCTAAACAACCAAGAAATTATTTGCATATCTCCTCTAAACCATCTGTGGTTTCTCTTCATATACGCAATAAAGTTTGATGGGAACCCATCTTGCACTTCTACATCTGATGCAAGCCCCGTTCTCATAAAACTACCTTCTAAAAGGTCATGACTTAGTATAAGATTTTCTGGAACTTTATCACCGATTAGTTTATCAAAAAGTTCAATATCATAAATACCTTTTCCTGTGTAAATAGCCTCTTTAAACAGGTCTTGATATACATTAGATATAGCATTTGTATAAATATCTAGACCTCCAAATCCTCCAAATACTTTAGAGAATATGCTGCTATTTGCAGATTCTATGTCTAATCCTACCGCTGGTTGTATCAGTCCATATCCGGATTTTACTGTCTTACCATTTTTAGTAAGCACTGGTTTGTTTAATGGATGTGAAATAATAGCAACTAGTTCCTTAGCAGAATTAAGAGATAAAGATGTATCTTCATCTATAGTTATCATATATTTAACTTCAGGAATATCTCTGTGAACTAAATACATACTGTTTGCAATTTGTCCTTCTGAAAGTTTATTTAGAAGTAATGAGTTTAACTCTGTTAAAGCTCCACGCTTTCTCTCCCATCCCATATAGCAACCTTCAGATTCAGAATATACTCTTTTTCTATATAAGAAATTAAATAGTTTTTGCTCTGATGGATACTTTTCGTTTAACTCATCTATTAGCTTTTTACCATATTTAACTACTTTTTGGTCTAGATCAATGTATTCCTTATCACTAGATGTACAGTCTCCTAAAAGCATATAGTACATATTTTCAGAACGGTTAGCAAGATACGTTATTTCCATTTTTCTTATCATCTTGTCTAATTTTTCTGTAGAATTTATCACTGTTGGCATAGCTATCATTGTGCTTGTTTCTTTGTCTATTGTTTTAGCAAAATTAAATCTAGGAAGTGGTTCTGGTCTTACAAACTTTCCAACAAAATATGCTATTGTTTTATCTGCAATTTCCATTCCGAATGCAAATAATACTACATCTATCATAACCCTATAAAACAAGCTAAAATTACCTATAAACACCCTATCTACAAATACTGTAAATAATGCAGCTAGTGCAAGTATAGACAGAATGTATATATATGACTTAATAGGTCTAAATATATAATTGTGAAACATTATCCCAAAAGTACTCTTTTTCATTATCTTTATTAAAAGTACTTTATCTTCTCCAATTAGGAAATGACCAACGTGTTTTTCGTATTTATATGAACATTCAACCGCTTTCTTGGCAATGTACATTTCAGAAACCTTATATTTCTTCGCAAGCTGTATTATTGTATGTCTGTATCTAGCTTTAGTTTTGTGGTCACATTTAATGTACTCTTTAGTGTAATCCTCTTTTAATATTTCATCTATTCTGTTTACGTTAACTATTACATCTCCCCAGTTAGTTGATGCAACTGTTTTCATAGACATTATTGAATTAGATATAAGGTTTGTAGTTTTAGCTATTTCATCATGTTCTTTTTCTATTGCTTCATCTATAGTAAATCCTGTTTTAGTAGTTTCCTCTTTGAACTCTTCAAAAAACTCTTCTCCCTTAGCGCCTAAATCTTTTAGTCTATATGCCATATATTCTATATATGCCGTATTGCTAGTTTTGACACCTGTATTTACAGTAAGTTCATCTTTTATTCTACCAATGCTTTTTAGAGATTTTGTAGTTATTCTATCTGCATATCTAGATACAGATTTATTAAGTCTTTTTTCAACCTTTAGCTTTTGCATTTCAGCATTAAATATATTAATACAAACTCTTTTTATATATTTAATAAGAGCCACTCTAATCATTATTGGAAGAACAGATAATTCTTCGAATGTTACATATGTATTTTTTTGAAACTCTCTAACGTAGTTACTTACTATTCCATCATCTACAATTCCATAATTACGATTTACTATTTCATCAGCCATAAACATTATTCTTAAGCTTTGTTTAGCATCTGTAGGCTTTACAGCAGGCATTCCCACTTTAACCTCGAAACGTAATGCGTTTTTTGCTACATTATATTCCTGTTCTATAATATACATATTATCTAATAGCCATTGTCCTGCAGAATGTGAAGGTATTTTTAAATCGCTATTCATATTAAGCAAGTCATAAGTGGCTTTAATTATTTTAAAAGCATTCTTTAATTCATAGTCCATTTCAAATAAGAATTCTTGCATATTTTCACCTCTTAAATATTCAGTTCGATTATATACTAAACAGATTATATTTTCAAGCTTTTTTCTAGTTTATTTAGCGTTTATTTTGTAGCAAAAAGGCACGGAAATTCCGTGCCTTTATATATTATTTCTTTTGCTTTTTTGAACAAGCTTTCCTTCTCTTTATATACATAACCAATGCATATACTAAAACGGGAATATACAATACCAAAAGTACCACATATGACAGCAAATAACCAAATCCAAATGTTGCCACTGCAACAAAAATGCTAACAATTATATTCGACCCCAACCTGTTGTCAACAATTGTAGCATTTACATAATTATTGTTTTCATCAAAAAACGCTTTAAGACTGTGTTTATCTCCTCTTAAGGTTACAGTAATGCCATCTGCTCTAGTAGCTATATCTGCATTTTGCAATTTATAGACACCAGAAATATCCTGCTTTACTGTTTCTAACTGCTCGTAGTGATGTTCTAGTTCTGTAGAATCTACCGGAACTGTCATCTCAACAATTATAAAAATAAGCATAGCTAATGCACACAACATCGCGATGACAGTCTGCCAAACATCAAACTTGTTTTCTAAATAATTCGTATACTTTTCCATTTAGCCTATCTCCTTAAAATTTATATTTTAAACTATTGTCATATCTCGCTAATGGGAATAACTAATTCTACACTTCATCTCCTTATAAATTATTATTAGGGACACATCAAATAGTTCGTATATATTATATATCAGCAACAGTCTATTGTCAATATTCAGAAACTTTTGTAAACATAAATATTACTAAATATAAAATAGGGAGCGTGAATACATCACACTCCCCCATAAGGTTATTTCAAACCACAACTTCGACGTCAACAGCCTTTTCTTTGGCTTTTTTTCTTAATTCCTTTCTTGCTTTCCTTCTGTCAGCCGCAAATTTTATATCATCTGCTATATCGCCTACTGTAAGGCAGAAAACTACAATAGCAAATATAACAACTATTCCTTCTCCAATACAAGCAAAGGTATAACCAGCAACTGCATCTTCTGTTTTATCAACAGTTTCTAATGATAGAACTTTGAGCTCTCTATTTAGCTCTACCTCTAATTTGCAGTATTTACCAGATATAGTAAGACTTATATTTTCACCCATTTGTAAGCTTACATTATTATCAGAAAGTACATAAGAAAAATCTTGCTTGATCTGCTCTAGCGTTTGATTATGCACTTCCATCTCTTGTTCTACCAGCTGTTTTCTATCCTGTTTAATTGCAGGTAATGTAAAAAAGAAAAATAGAAAAAGCATGCCAGCTACAAGGATAAGTGCAGTAATAATTTTTAATATGTTTTTAAAAAAATTCATTCTGCAGTCTCTCCTCTTGCTTTTTTCTGCTTGTGTTTTATCAGCCTTTCCTCAACCATAGTCACAACTAAATAAAGTAAGGCAAGTAAAAATCCCGATGTTGTAAACGTACAAATGCCCATAAATATCACAACTAATACACTTAACAAAAAATCTTTTCCAATCCGTGTATCTTTAAGCTCTTTTGTCAACACTTCGCCATCTTTGCTGTACTTCACTGTAAGTTCGCAATCGTTGGATGTGAATATAAAGACAGTATCATCTTCATTAATATAGCATGTAACACCACTTAGTACTTTAGCATTAGAGAAATCCTCACCTACCAAGCGTTCTTTTTCATACAAATCAGCAATTTGGTTTTCAACGTCTCTTGATGCATCAGTGAAAAGGGCGGTACCTGTTATAGCAATAGCTATTATCACAAGAAGTGTTATAATAGCAAAAGAGTATTTATCTAAAAACTTACTAACTCTCATTTCTACCACCTCTTACTTAATATTAGCTTTTACATACCTTCTGTGTCTCATCTTGTAATCAACAAGTCCCAGCAAAGCCCCCAATACGGCCAAAATCGTTAAAATGCTCCCACAAATTATAACCATTTTTTTCATAACCACATTCTCCTCATAAAATATTATTCGGACGTAAAAATAATCCGAATATATTATACAACACATTCGGATTATTGTCAACCAATTTACATTTTATCTGCTTCTAGCGGAGACATATCTCTTAATCTTTCTACTACTTCTTTTAAAGAATTTACTATATATTCTGCATCTTCCATGGTATTCATTTCCCCATAAGAAATTCGTAAAGAACCGTGTGCTATTTCATGTTTTAAACCAATTGCAAGAAGTACATGTGACGGATCAAGAGAGCCTGACGTACAAGCACTTCCACTTGAAGCCTGAATCCCTTTCATATCCAAAAGAAGTAACATCGACTCCCCTTCAATACCTTTAAATGATACATTAACATTTCCAGGTAGTCTATTTTCTTTATGACCATTCAGTTTAACATAAGGAATTTCATTTAAAACTTTATCTATAGTATAATCTCTAAGTTTTATTAATTTATTGTTATACTCATCTAAATTGGCATATGCAAGTTCTATAGCTTTACCCATACCCACTATCGCAGGTACGTTTTCAGTTCCTGCACGTTTGCCTCTTTCTTGGTGTCCACCAGTTACAATAGGATTAAACTTTACACCTTTTTTAATATATGCTGCTCCTATTCCTTTTGGCCCATAGAATTTATGTGCAGACATAGAAAGTGCATCTATACCCATTTTCTCTACATCTATTTTTACATTACCTATAGCTTGAACCGCATCTGTATGGAAATATACTCCTTTAAATCTTGTAACTTTCCCTATTTCTTCTATAGGCTCTATTGTTCCTATTTCATTATTAGCAAACATTATTGATACAAGAACAGTTGTATCTTTTATAGCATTTCTTACACTATCTGCAGATATTACGCCGTCAGCATCAGGCGCAAGATATGTTACTTCAAAACCTTCTTTTTCTAATGCCTTACAAGTTTCAAGAACAGCTGGATGTTCTATTTTTGACGTAATTATGTGGTTACCTCTTACTTTATTTGCATAAGCTATTCCACGTATTATCATATTATCCGATTCACTGCCACCTGCTGTGAAATATATCTCATCAAATTTAGCACCTATAGCTGTTGCTACTTGTTCACGCGCCTTATCTACAGCATCTCTTGATATTTGCCCCATTTTATATGGTGATGAAGCATTACCATACTTCTCGCTAAAGTATGGTAACATTTCATCTAATACTTCTTTTTTTACATATGTTGTAGCACTATGGTCTACATATATAATTTTGTCCATTAACTTTTCACCTATTAATCCTTTATATATATATTGTACTCAAAGCATTGTTATTTTGTGATTGCATCTATACATCTTGGACATATTGTAGAATGTTCTTCATGTTCTCCAACGTGTTCATTGTATTTCCAACATCTCTCACATTTAATTCCAGGAGCTTTAGAAACTTCTATATGTCTTTCGCCAACTTTTATTTCTACTTTAGATACTATAAGCACCATTTCTAGTACTTCTCTTATTTCATTTAAAGAGGCTACTTTTTGTTCATTGTCATAAATTGTAACACAAGCATCTAGCGGATGACCTATTCTTTTTTCAGCTCTTGCTTGTTCTAATGCGCCTAAAGCTTCTTCTCTTAATTCATATATTGCATCCCATTTTGTAGCAAGTTCTGTATTGTTGTATAATTCATTTGCCTTAGCCATAGGAAGTAATAATACAGATTCAAATTTATCTTTAGCCTTAAGATTCATAAAGCTATATATTTCTTCTGCCGTAAATGTAAGTATTGGCGCAAGTAAGCTTACCATTGCTTTTAGCACATCATACATTGTAGATTGTATACTTAAACGAAGTTCATCTTTTGCGTTTAATGTATATAATCTATCTTTAACAACATCTAGATATCTAGAACTTAGTTCTGCAGTGCAGAATCTATGTATGCTATTAAATACTCCGTGGAATTCATATTTATCATATGAGTTTATACACTCGCTTACAAGTGTATTTAATTTCAGCATAATGTATTTGTCTAATTCATCACGTTTTTCGTAATCTACATATTCTGCGTCGGGATTAAAGTCTGACATATTTCCTAGCATAAATCTTGCTGTATTTCTTATCTTTTTATATACTTCAGCTATTCCTTTTATAATATCATCAGAAACTTTTACATCTGCGTGGTAGTCTGAAGATACTGTCCAAAGTCTCAGAATATCCGCACCATATTTATCACAAACATCAAGTGGATTTACACCATTCCCTAAGCTCTTAGACATTTTTCTCTTATCTTCATCAATTAAGAAACCGTGTGTAACATTCTCTTTATATGGAGCTACACCTTTAACAGCAACAGATGTTAAAAGTGATGATTGGAACCATCCTCTATATTGGTCATTACCTTCTAAGTATAAGTCTGCTGGCCAAGTTAAGCCATATTTCTTAGTATTTAATACCGCAAAATGACTCGAACCAGAATCAAACCAAACGTCCATTATGTCTGTTTCTTTTTCTAATGTATTACATCCACATTCACATTTAAAATCATAACCTTTAAGTAATTCTTCTGGAGATAATTCATACCAAGCATTTGTGCCTTGAGTCTTGAATATTTCGTTTAATCTTGTTATTGTTTCGTCGTTTATTAATTCTTTACCACAATCTGCACAATAGAATATTGGAATTGGAACACCCCAAACTCTTTGACGAGATATACACCAGTCACTTCTGTCTTTAAGCATATTGTACATCCTATCTTCGCCCCAAGTAGGATACCATTTAATTGTTCTTATAGCGCTCAAAGCTTCATCTCTAAACTTCTTAACAGAAGCAAACCATTGTGTTGTTGCTCTGTAAATAACTGGTTTGTGACATCTCCAACAATGTGGATATGGGTGAGTTAGTTCTTTTTTAGTTAGAAGCGCACCTGTTTCGCCTAACGCTTCTATTACTTTTTTATTTGCTTCAGTATATTTCATGCCTTCAAGCTCGCCTGCTTCAGCTGTCATATATCCTTTTTCATCAACTGGACATATAACTTCTATATCACCATAACGTTTGCAAGCAAGATAGTCTTCATGTCCGTGGCCTGGAGCTGTATGTACAAGACCAGTACCGGCATCAAGTGTTACTAGAAGGTCATTGTCTGAACCTAATATTACACGTGATGTCTTATCTAGCATTGGATGTTGTAGTAACATATTTTCTAATTCTACACCTTTAAATGTTTTGTCTAACACTGTATACTCAGCAATTTCAGCTTCTTTCATTACAGATTCTATCATTTCCTGGGCTATTACATAATATTCAGTATTAACATTTACTATAGCATAATCAAATTCTGGATTCACAGTTACAGCTTGGTTACCTGGCATAGTCCAAGGAGTTGTTGTCCATATTACAAAGTATAGTTTGTTTGTATCTACTACCCCATCAAATATACCATTATCTTGTTTAACCGCAAATTTAACAAATATACTTGTTGCAGTATCATCTTGGTATTCGATTTCCGCTTCTGCTAAAGCTGTTCTACAGTCTTCACACCAATATACTGGTTTAAGGTCACGGTAAATATATCCTTTTTTATACATGTCTGCAAATACTTTTATTTGTTCCACCTCAAATTCAGGGTCAAATGTAACATATTTGTTTGCATAGTCTCCAATTACACTTAGACGTTTGAAACCTTGTTCTTGAGTTTCAACTTGTGTTATAGCATATTCTTTACATTTTCTTCTAAACTCAGGAACTCCAACCATATCTTTGCTTATTTTAAGCACTTGTTCTACTTTCTTCTCTATTGGAAGACCATGTGTATCCCAACCTGGAATATATGGTGCGTAGAATCCTTGCATATTTTTATATTTTATAATAATGTCTTTTAGTATTTTATTAAAGGCATGACCTAAGTGTATATTACCATTAGCATATGGTGGTCCATCATGTAATATAAATGATTTGTTTCCTTTATTCTTTTCTAATAATTTTTCATATACTTTTGCTTCGTTTTGTTTTTCTAAAACAGCTGGTTCTCTTTCAGGTAGATTTCCTCTCATTGGGAATTCTGTCTTTGGAAGGTTTAGTGTTTCAGAATAGTTTTTCTTTTCATTTTCCATTTTATTTACTCCCTTTCTTATTACTAATTAACATTATCTAATTGCTCTTTCAAATCTTTCCTTAGTTTCAGTTTCACCTAATACTTGCATAATCCAATATATATCTGGTGTGTTTTGTTTATTTGTAAGTGCTACACGAATGAATCCTGTAACATCAGCAATACTTCCTTTATAACTATCCGGATTTTGTTTGTATTCTTTCATATTTACACAATATCCTAAAGTTTCAGCCATAGCTTTTACAGTATTAAACCAAATTTCTTTATCATGTGATGCATCATAAGCTTTAAGATATTCTGCTATAACAGTTTTTACATCTTCTATATCAAACTTGCCGTCTTTCAAATCAAAGTTGTAACCTTCGGCTACATTTTCATTAAATAAATCATTATACATATAGAATATATTTGGTAATATGTCTTTGTATTTTGCAAAATCTTTTCTAATCTTTGTTACGTTTTCTCTTTCAATACCTAAAACTTTTCTTGCGTAATCTAAATCACTGTTAAGTAGGTCGTATAATTCGTTATCATATTGTTTAGACCATTCCAAAACATTGTTTAAAAGTGTTTCTGTATTCATTCTAGAAATTACTTCTTTAGATACATCTGTAAGTTTTACCATATCAAAAAGAGCTCCAGAACTGTTTAGTTTATCTAATTTAACTTTAAATTCGCGCCATGAGGCATCCTTATTTGCTTTTCTCCACAATTCATAATCTGAGTTAATTATTGTTAAAAGATATTCTAAAACGCTATCTACAGGATATCCTTCTTCTAAGAAAAAGCTTACTGCAGATTCAGGATCTTTTCTTTTACTTAGTTTTCTCTTTGAGCCATTATCGTTTTTCATCATTGTTGGTGTATGAGCATATCTCACTTGTTCAAATCCTAAAGCTTCAAATAAATCTAAATGAAGTGCTGTTGATGGTATCCATTCTTCACCACGGATTACAATAGTTGTTCTCATAAAGTGATCATCTACTGCATGTGCAAAGTGATAAGTTGGAAGCCCATCAGACTTAATTATTACTATATCTTGGTCATTTTGAGCCATTTCGATTTTTCCACGTACAATGTCTTGTACTTTTACTTTTCTCATATGGCTACCTTCTGATCTAAATCTTAAAACATAAGGCACTCCTGCTTGTATTTTTTCTATTTGTTCTTCTGTAGTATAATTTCTACATCTTGCATATGTTCCATAATATCCTGGTATTTGTTTGTTTTTTTCTTGAGATTCACGTAGTTTGTTTAAATCTTCAGCCGAACAGAAACAAGGGTAGGCTCTACCACGTTTAATAAGCTCCTTAGCACATATTTTGTAAATATGTTCCCTTTCGCTTTGTTTATATGGCCCGTATTCTCCTACTTGTTCTGTTTCAGATACTAGACCTTCATCGTTTATTATATTAAATGCTCTCATTTGATTTATTAAATCTCTTGTTCCGTTTTCTATTTCACGTTTTTGGTCTGTATCTTCAATTCTTAACATGAATTTACCATTTGATTGGTTTGCAATTGTCATATCTATTAATGAACCAAATAGCCCACCTATGTGTAAGAATCCTGTTGGAGATGGAGCAAAACGAGTTACCTCTGCTCCTTCTACCAAATCTCTTTTGGGAAATCTTTTTTCTAAATCTTCTATTGTTTCAGTTATATCTGGAAATATTAAATTTGCAAGTGTTTCTTTTAAGTTATCCATTTTAATTCTCCTTTAAATTTATATTGTTATTATTTTACATTTACTTATTCATTTTTACTTCAGTTATAATTGGAAGTATCATTGGATTACGTTTTGTTTTCTTATATACAAAATCGCAAAGTTCTTGTCTTAAACCCGCTTTTATTGCAGACCATTCTGTTACGTGAGATTTTACAAGCTTTTGTATTTTTTCTTTAGCAAACTCTCTAATCTCATCAACAAGGTCTTCAGATTCACGTACATATACAAATCCTCTTGTAATTATGTCCGGTCCACCAACTAAGGCCCCAGTTCCACTTTCAAGAGAGAATACTACAAGTATCATACCATTTTCTGAAAGCATTTGTCTGTCTCTTAAAACTATGTTTCCAACATCTCCCACTCCAAGACCATCTACAAGTACTATTCCAGATGGAACTTGAGCTCCAAGTCTTGCACCTTTCTCGTCAATTTCAAGTATTCTGCCATTTTGTGATACAAATATATTATCTGACTTCATTCCTATTTGTTTTGCTATTTCTTTGTGATGTCTTAAAAATCTATATTCACCATGAACCGGCATAAAGTATTTTGGTTTTGTTAGCATCAACATAAGTTTTAGTTCTTCTTGACAAGCGTGTCCTGAAACGTGCACGTCTGCAAGTTGGTTATATATTACTTCTGCACCAATTTTTTGAAGCTCATCAATTACTTTGCCAATAGATTTTTCATTTCCTGGTATAGATGATGAAGAAAATATTACTAAATCTTTATCTGTAATAGTAACTTTTCTATGTTCACCTTGTGACATACGAGCTAACCCTGACATTGATTCTCCTTGAGAACCCGTTGTAATTATTACAAGCTGTTCAGGATTATATAATCCAATTTTATCTATTTCAATAAATGTTCCTTCTGGTGCTGTTAGGTATCCAAGTTCTTTTGCAACACCCATAACACGTATCATACTACGTCCTACTATTGCCACTTTTCTGCCAAATTTTGCAGCTGAAGTTACTATTTGTTGCATTCTGTGAATATTAGATGCAAATGTTGCAACAATAATTCTTTTATTTGAGTTCATAAATATTTTATCAAACTCAGCACCAACATTTCTTTCAGACATTGTGTAACCAGGTCTTTCTACGTTTGTAGAATCTGACATAAGAAGTGTTACACCTTTTGTTCCAAGTTCTGCAAATCTTGCAAAATCCATAACTTGACCATCTATTGGTGTGTAATCTACTTTAAAGTCTCCTGTATGTACTACCGTACCAACTGGAGTTGTTATAGCAAATGCTACAGAGTCAGCTATAGAGTGAGTTGTACGTATAAATTCTACTCTGAACTTGCCAGCAACAACTGTTTGTCTTGGTTCTACAATTTTAATCTTTGCTACTTTATCTAACCCGTGTTCTTCAAGTTTAGCAGTAATTAAACCCGCTGTAAGTTTTGTTGCAAATATTGGAACATTCATTTTCTTTAAGAAATATGGAATTGCTCCAATGTGATCTTCGTGTCCGTGAGTTATAAATAACCCCTTAACTTTTGTAATGTTTTTCTCTAGGTATGTCGTATCTGGTATTACCAAGTCAACGCCTAGCATATCATCTTCTGGGAACCCAAGACCGCAATCAACAATTATAATGTCTTTGCCATATTCAAACACTGTAATGTTTTTGCCTACTTCTTGTAGTCCTCCCAAAGGAATTATTTTAAGTTTATCTTTTTCAAATATACTATCTTTTGTAGTTGTTCTTGTATTATGTGGTTGCTGTTCTTTTATTGCAGCCTTGTTTAATCTTCTTCTAGCCGCCTTCTCTTCGCTTTTTGCTATACTTATACTATCTATAGCAATACTATCTGTTTTTTCTAATTTTCTTTTCAATTCTTTGTCTAAGAATGTACCTTCTTCGTAAATTCCTTGTTTATTTTTTTCCATTAATCTCATCCTTTCTTTTTGTTATTAAACCATATTTAATTTTAATTTCCGAATTCATTTTTTACTTTAAAACAACCGTACAAAACTGTATATCTTATGACACACAAAATCTTTTAATATTATACTATTAAGAGCGTATAAAGTCAAGAAAAAACGGCTTTAATTTAGCCGTTATTTTCTTTATCTTTTTCCACATTTTTCTTTATCTTTTTATCCCATTCACATAGCCCATAAATATTATTTACTAAATATACCATCCACATAACGAGCATAGGAATATTTGTAATATTTTCTATACATTTTATTCCCCAAAGGGCAAGCATTGCAATATTAGATACTATGAACATATGCCATTGTTCTACCTTCTTTTTCGATGTCATATATAGCCCGGCTATACCAAGAATTATAGCAAGCCCGTCTATTAAGGCAAAATTTACTTTGAGTTTTGTTGCAACTACAGTATATACTGCTGTTATAATAAGTATTACAAGCCAAATTAAAAGCCTTTGTATGTCTGTATATCTAGACACTTTTAGTTTATTTTTCCCATCTTTATCTTTTCCCCAAGTAAAGAAAGTGTATATCTGCATTGGAATACAGTAAACAAAATTATATATGCTTGTCCCAAACACCCCATTAGAATACATTATTATTCCATAAAGCAGTGAGTTTACTATTCCAAAAATTTGCCCAAATCTATTTTCAAAAACTGTATTAAAGACATATATAACACCACATACTGCTGCTATAATCTGTAACAAAGGAGAATTTGCTATTAAAGACAATATTATAATTAACAGCAAAGATGTTACCATCCAAATTTTACTTAACTTTTTCATATGTTTCTTTTTCCTCTTCAATAACCTTTTACATTAAAAAACTTGATACTTTCGTAGTACCAAGCAGTTTATGGCAGGGGTACTAGGAATCGAACCTAGCTCTGGAGTTTTGGAGACTCTTATTCTACCAATGAACTATACCCCTATGACGAAATTATTATACTAGAAATAATTGTAAATTGCAAGTCTATTTTCTAAAAAAATCATATTTTGTGTAAACAAAAGAACGAGCTTATAAGATTATCTATTCTGCCACGAGTGTTTACATAAAACTGTTTTTGTGGTATAATATTAATGTAGAAATTATTTAAAATCAATCTTAAAAAGGAGATTTAACATGGAAGTAAATGAAAATTTATATTACCTCATCCGATATGTAGCCGAATTTCATAAGGCCCCAACAGTGAGGGAAATATATGAAGGGAGAAAAATTGGTTTATATCTACAAAATATAAAACGTGGTTGCCAAAAAATATCTGCTGAAGATGCGCTATTTCTTACACGACTTGGCATTAAACTTTCAACAGAAAACGTTCAAAGCAACGTCCACAAGAAGTTGCTTATTCTCGTTGAATTCATCAAAAACACCAACCGCAAACCAAATTCAAAAGATATATATAAAGGTATTAAATTGTATCCATTTTTCAGAAACATTCAAACAGGGAACACTTCACTCAACAAAAAAGATCGTGCTATACTACTTCACGCTTTGGAAAAAATTACATAATATTGCAAAACGGAAGCTAATTTAAGCTTCCGTTTTATTTTTATTCCTTATTTTGTTTCTTAACTACTTGGGCCTTTAATACTTCAATAAAATCAGTATTTGTTTTAGTTTTAGCAAACATATTGAATATTTTTTCTGTTGTTTCAATAGCTTGTACTGAATTTTGGTTACCAATAAGTTTACGTATAATAGTATTTGCTTCTTGTTCTTCTTTAGATAGAAGTAAATCTTCTCTTCTAGATGATGATTTCACAATATCTACAGCCGGGAATATTCTTCTTTCGCTTAGTTTTCTATCTAAATGTATTTCCATATTACCTGTACCTTTAAATTCTTCAAAGATAATATCATCCATACGACTTCCCGTATCAATTAATGCTGTTCCAAGTATTGTTAAACTTCCACCTTTTTCTATGTTTCTAGCAGCACCAAAGAATTTCTTAGGAAAATGTAAACAAGCTGGGTCAATACCACCAGATAACGTTCTTCCGGATGGTTCAACTGTTAAGTTGTTTGCTCTAGCAAGTCTTGTAATACTATCTAAAAGTATAACAACATCTCTGTTATGTTCAACAAGTCTCTTTGCTCTTTCAAGAACCATTTTTGCAACTCTAATATGATGTTCTGGCGATTCATCAAATGTAGAAGAAATAACTAGCGCATCTATAGAACGTTCAATATCCGTTACTTCTTCAGGTCTTTCATCAATTAAAAGAACTATAAGAGTAACCTCTGGATTATTTTTTCTAATGCTTGTAGCAATTTGTTTAAGTATTGTTGTTTTTCCTGCTTTTGGCGGAGCTACTATCATGCCACGGCTGCCTTTTCCAATTGGAGCTAATACGTCTAGTATTCTCATCGTTGTATCACTACCATTTTCTAGTTTTAGCTTCTCATTTGGATATATTGGAATCAATGCATCAAATGCTTTTCTTTTTAGCGCTAAGTCTACTCTGTCGTTATTTATTCCTTCTATAAATATCATAGAAGGAAATTTATTTGCAGGTTCTGTAGTAAAACGAGCAATACCACGTAGCATATCTCCAGTAGACAAGTTAAATCTTCTTATTTGCATAGCAGATACGTACACATCTCTATTTCCTGAAAGCAGATTGTCGCTTCTTAAAAATCCATATCCATCAGGCAAAACCTCAAGTATTCCTTCTGTAATGAAATCTGTTTCTGGATTTTCTATTTGTATATCATTTTTTGTTTCTAGTTCTTTTTTCTCTTCCAGTTTCCCTATAATTTCCTCAACCAAATATTCTTTTTTTAGTCTTTCATAACCATCTAATTTTATCTTTGCAGCTATTTCTCTAAGTTCTGTTAACGTTGCCGCTTTTAAATTTTCTTTATTGTACATTTTTATCTCCTTTCACAAACTTACATATGTAATCATAACCTTTAGTTCCTGTAATTTCTACACTCACCCACTCGCCAACAACTACATTTGCTATACTTGTTTTATTTATCTTAAGTAACATTTTAGGGTCTACATCAGGTGCATCCATATATGACCTGCATACAAAATATTTTTCACTTTCATCTACATCTGTAACTAGCACTTCAAACGTTTTTCCTATGTTTGATGCCATAAATTCATTTACTACTTTTTGTTGTTCTTGCATAAGCTTTTTGTATCTTCCTTTTTTAACAACTTCTAAAACATCTCCTGGCATCGTTTCTGCTACTGTATCATCTTCTTTAGAGAAAGTAAAAGCTCCCATTCTTTCAAATTTAAGGTCTTCTACTGCATCTAACAGCTCACAGAAATCGTCTATAGTTTCGCCTTGATAACCTACCATAAACGTAGTTCTAAGAACAGCATCTGGTATTTCTTTACGAATTTTTTCAACTAGCTCATATACTTCGTTTTTATTCGTATGTCTATTCATAGCCTTTAACATTTTATCTGAAATGTGTTGTAGAGGTATGTCGAAATATTTGCAAATCTTTGGATTTGTTTTAAATTCTTCTATAAGCTCATCTGTAATCTTACCAGGATACATATATAATACTCTAATCCATTTTAATTGGTCTAGCTTAGACAATTCCTTAAGTAGTTTATATAACATTGGTTTGCCATATAAATCCAAGCCATACGATGTTGTATCTTGGGCAATAACAACTAGTTCTCTTATTCCCTTATCTACTAAAAATTTTGCTTCATCAACTATATCTTCTATTTTCCTAGATTTAAGTTTACCTCTAATTAATGGAATAGCACAATAATGACAATTATTGTTACATCCATCTGAAATTCTTAAGTATGCTGTTGGGAATACGCTTGATACAATTCTATCTTTGAACTCTAATTTTGTTTTAATTTCTTTACTAAAATATTCTGAAAAAATCTTATCTATATTATTATACTCATCTACGCCAATTACTAAATCTACTTCTGGAAACTCTTTCTCTATTTCAGATTTATATCTTTTGGCAAGACAACCTGCAACAATTAAATGTTTACATTTTCCTATCTTTTTATACTCTGCCATATCTAAAATAGTGTCTATAGCTTCTTCTTTTGCTGATTTTATAAAACCACAAGTGTTTACTAAAATACATTCTGCTTCATTTAAATCTGTTTCTAACTCAAACCCGATATTCTTTAAAAAACCAAGTAGCATTTCACTATCCACTTCATTTTTAGCACAGCCAAGTGTAACTAAACTAACTTTCATAGTTTTTGCCTCCGAATTAATTATACCATACTATTTAGCAAAAACCAATATTTTTATACAATTTGTTATATGCTTTAAGTAAAATATAAAGGAGCCAGCTTATACTGGTTCCTTTATATTTTAATGATTCAATTGTTCTTTTATTTCATTTTCAAGTCTTGAAATAACTTCGTCTACTGATAATGTTCCTACTTTTTCTCCACCACGAGCTGTTAACGCAAGAGTTCCATCATTCATCTCGTTGTCTCCAATTACTACAAAATATGGCACTTTTTCAAGCCTTGCTTCTCTTATCTTGTATCCTATCTTTTCATTAGAGTTATCCAGTTCTACTCTAAATCCTTTAAGTTCTAGTTTTTCTTTAACAGTATTTGCATATTCTATATGTGCATCAGATATTGTTAAAAGTTTTATTTGAGTTGGTGCCATCCAAAGTGGTAATGCACCAGCATATTTTTCAATAAGTAATGCCAATGTTCTTTCATAACAACCAATTGAAGTTCTATGAATAATGTATGGGTTCTTTTTAATTCCATCTCTATCTACATATTCCATGCCGAACTTTTCAGATAATAATTGATCTATTTGTATAGTAATTAAAGTATCTTCTTTGCCAAATACATTCTTTATTTGTATATCTAGTTTTGGACCGTAGAATGCAGCTTCACCTATTCCTTCTTTGTACTCAATTCCAAGATTGTCTAGGATGTTTTTCATTACACCTTGTGCCTCATCCCATTGTTCAACTGTTCCAATATATTTTTGTCTGTTGTCCGGGTCCCATTTAGAGAATCTATATGATACATCTTCATATAGCCCTAAACATTTAAGCATATATATTGCAAGTTCTAAACAATGTTTAAATTCACCTTCTAATTGTTCTGGTGTACACATTAAATGACCTTCAGATATTGTAAATTGTCTTAGGCGAATAAGACCGTGCATTTCTCCTGATGCTTCATTTCTAAATAAAGTAGATGTTTCGTTAAGGCGCATTGGAAGGTCTCTATAACTTCTTCCTCTATTTAAGAATACTTGGTATTGGAAAGGACAAGTCATAGGACGAAGTGCAAACACTTCACTATCTTTTTCCTCATCTCCTAATACAAACATTCCGTCTTTATAATGGTCCCAGTGGCCAGATATTTTGTATAAGTCAGATTTAGCCATAAATGGAGTTTTAGTTAACTGCCAACCACACTTAGCTTCAGTATCTTCAACAAATCTTTGTAATAGTTGTATTACTTTAGCTCCTTTAGGTAGCATTATTGGTAATCCTTGACCAATGTAATCTACAGTTGTGAAGAATTCCATTTCTCTTCCAAGTTTATTGTGATCACGGCGTTTAGCATCTTCTTGTTTTTCAATATATTCCGTTACTTCAGCTTCAGTTGCAAAACAAGTGCCATATATTCTTGTTAGCATTTTGTTTTTTTCCGAACCTCTCCAATATGCACCTGTAACAGACATAAGTTTAACAGCTCCCACATCTTTTACGTTCGCAAGATGTGGTCCACGACACATGTCTGTAAATGGTCCATTTTCATAGAAAGTAATTCTTGTGCCGTCTTCTAGTTCTTCTATTAATTCTAGTTTGTATGGCTCGTCTTTCATTTTCTCTATAGCATCAGCTTTTGAAAGTTCATATACTTTCATTTCTTGTCCTTGTGCTATTATATTTTTCATTATGTTTTCTATTTTCTTTAAATTTTCAGCAGTAATGTTTAGGTTATCGAAATCATAATAGAAGCCATTTTCTGTAGAAGGTCCTATTGCGAGTTTAGCATCAGGATAAACTTTTTTTATAGCTTGAGCTAGAACGTGAGACGCTGTGTGTCTAGCAACAGCAATATTTTCGTTGTAATCCAATTCAACTATACTGCCATCATTATTTAATACTTTTATCACGTAAATCCCTCCTTTGTATATGATAATAAGTAAATACAAATGCACCCCCATAGGCACATTACCTACAGGGGTGCAAATTATATTTATTTACACGGTTCCACCCTATATTTTACTTAATTTCTGATTTTACGAAATCAACGGTAGCTTTCACTACAAGCTCCGGGGTAGTCTTCAAAATGCTAACCTTCAAAAGCAGCTTTCAGCCACGACTGCTTCTCTCTGTTGCGTACGACAAATCTACTCGTCCCTTCAACGCTTACATATATATTATACTACTTAATAGTTAATATTTAAAGAGTTTTTCTATTTTTTTCTCCAAATTATAATAATTTGTTTATATCTCCAATGTAGAGCTTAATACTTGGTAAAACTTATTATTTTCTCTTAACTCTAATACACTATATGTGGTATCATTTCCTGTTGTTTCTTGAAGTACAATTTCAGGCTTTGTATCATCATTTAAATCCATAACAAACTTTAATGAATAAACTGGCCATCTATCTGAATCTTCAGTATCTCTAACATAAGAATACTTTACTAAATATGCCTTATCTGAAGTTACGAATACTACTGCACTGTATGCACCAAGCATATTTGCTTTTTCGCTAGTTGCACAGATAATCTTGTCTGCTATATTGTTTATATTAGTGCCATATACTTCTGTAATTTTCACAGAGCCATTTATTAACTTGTATGAACCTATTGCTTCTTTAACATAGTTTACATCTTCTTCCGTAGGCACCAAATTTGTCATACCAGGCAATACTTTTACGCCATCCTGTGATGTTATAGCTAAATAATTACCCGGAACACCTTCTTTAGCAATAGTAGTATAAATTACAGACTTGTTATACCTTTTTATGCTAGCCGTTTTAAATCTGCCATACTTTGCATTTTCACCATATAAGTCTACTTCTAATTCAGCTTTATTGCTATTTGCATCATAGAACTTTTCAGCAGATACCCAAACATCTTCATTTGCTCCACCTAGTACAATTCCATTTACTATTATAGCTTTACAATTCGCCGCATCAGATGTAGTGGCCTTTTCCGCTTTATTATCTACATTTTCTAATGTAATATAATTTCCACTTAATGTATACCATAAAAACAATATGCCTAATAATATAATAAGTATGAAAAATATAACTAAAAGTGATAACACTATTCTTCTTTTATTTTTTTTCACTTTTTCTTTCCTCCTTCATCTATAGAAAAAATACAGCCACAATATTTTTGCCTATACAATTCTAGTTCTTTTGCTCTATGTTGTCCGTCCCAAAACATTGGTCTAAAATCTTTATACATAAATTTAACTCCATATTTATCTGCCAACTTTTCACAAACCTCACAAATAATATCGTGTTTTTGATATGGGCTAATTAAAAGTGTAGTTGTAACAGCTGTGTAACCATTGGCTTTTGCATACTCAAAAACTTTTTCAAGACGTGATGTATAACAATATTCACATCTTAATCTATACCCATTTTCTTTAAAATCCATTGCTCGTTTTGTCCAAGTGAGCAAATTGTACTCGTCCAAAAATATCCCTTGTTTATTTTTTATGTCTAAAAATTGTCTTAGTGTCTCTTTTCTTTGTTCATATTCATATTTTGGATGAATGTTTATGTTATACCATATAACATCCATAGCCTCTATGCCTTCTATGTTATACTCTTCATAATTTTTTTCTATATCTTCATATACTGCTACTAGGCAAGGGCCACAACAAGCATGTATTAATAGTTTATCCTTCATATGCTACCCCCATGTGCTCATATGCTAGACGAGTAAGTATTCTACCTCTAGGAGTTCTGTTTATAAATCCAATTTGCATAAGGTAAGGTTCGTACACATCTTCTATTGTATCTTTGTCTTCTCCTATCGCTGCTGCCAAAGCTTCAAGTCCAACAGCTTTACCATTAAATTTAGTTATCATGGTATCTAGTAACTTCCTATCTATTTCATCAAGTCCATATTCATCAATTTCAAGTGTATCTAATGTTTTTTTAGTAATATCATAATCTATATTTAACATATCTTGAACTTCAGCAAAATCTCTTACTCTTTTTAGCAGTCTATTAGCTATTCTAGGTGTTCCTCTACTTCTAGAACCTATTTCTTCTGCTGCCTCTTTAGATATTGGTATTTCTAATATATTTGCACTTCTTGCAACTATTGTTGCAAGTTCTTCTACAGAATATAGATTTAATCTATGTATTATACCAAATCTGTCTCTTAACGGACCAGACAACGAACCAGCTTTAGTAGTTGCACCAACCAAAGTAAACTTCGGAAGGTCAATTCTAATGCTTCTTGCAGATGGACCTTTTCCTATCATAATATCTAAATTACAGTCTTCTAAAGCAGGATAAAGCACCTCTTCTACACTCTTTTTAAGCCTATGTATTTCATCAATGAAAAGTAAATCATTTTCTTCAAGATTTGTAAGAATAGCTGCCAAATCCCCCGGCTTTTCGATAGCAGGCCCAGACGTTATTTTTATATTCACACCCATCTCTGACGCAATAATATTTGCAAGTGTAGTCTTTCCCAGTCCTGGTGGTCCATATAACAAAACGTGATCTAAAGCTTCTTTACGTTTTAGAGCCGCTTTAATATATATTTTCATATTTTCCTTTACTTTTGTTTGGCCAATATATTCTTCAAAATTATGTGGCCTTAATGATACCTCAATTTTTGAATCTTCTTCCATATCATATTCTGGCATTATTACTCTATCTTCTGTCATATTTACCTCTTCTTTCTATGAGATTATATCAACATAGCTCATAAATTGCAAGGCTACATATATATAAAAATGAAAGAGTGGATTTTAATCCACCCTTTCAAATCATTTAACCGTTTCATCTATTTGCCACTTGAGACGCCAAACGTCATATACCAAAAGGATAAAAGCTAATGCAAAAGTAATATACAAACAGGTAGTACTATTTGATGTAAATAACGCTACTATGCAAGCAATAAAACCTAACGATCTAGCAATTATTACTTTACATATTGCACTTATTCTTTTACTGTTTTGCATTTTTGTCCATCCACACCAATAATATAGTTGCAAATATATTGACAGAAAAACGAGTCCATACCCCAAGACAGCGGCCAACATATTATCTCCCCTTATTCTTCTATACAACTACATCTTCTATGCACATATTCTTCTTGTTTTCTTTTTTCTCAAGCTTTTTATATGCGTAAAAGCTCATAGAAAGTGAAATGAGATTTATTGCTTGAATTGGAATCATTATTACGTTAAAAATCATATTTTTACCATTATAGGCTTTAGTAATAATAGCAACCACTTCGCAGCCAATAATCAAAAGTACAATAACAAATGAAATTTTGCATAGTAATATTCCATTTTTATTTGTTCTGAAAATGATCAGTGGCAAAAGAGCTAGCGCTAATATTAAAACAAAAAAATCTCACATTACGGTTTCTCCTTTGTTATACTACAACATCAACATTTGCATCGCGATTATTCCTTTTCTTTTCGAACACCCCATAATCCTTAGCTTCCAGAATAATTGCTGTGCTTACAATAGAGTGTGCTATTAGCACAATAAATACAGGTACCCAGTAGTTTGATAGTAAGAATCTAACAACAAGGCTAATAACCTCTATCGATAAAGCAGCTATACAAGCATAGGACTGTATTTTTAGAGCTTTCTTCATATTACTATCATTTTGAGCTATGAGTGCAACTAAAAATACGACAAATAAAACAAACATTAAAATATCCAAAACTGTTAACATTTTAATTCCCCCTTTAAATTATTAATAGGTAATTATTTTTATCCAAATTATTATACTACAAGTTTACGTAAATTACAAGGCATATTTTTCTTTTTACTATTTCATAATTTATATATCTCTATATTGTAACAAATTTTAAGCATCTTCATAATATGTAATATATATAATCAAATATACTTGATTGTATATGAAAGGAGTTCGCATGTGGGGTACTAATAACTTTGGCAACAATTCATTTATTTGGCTTATATTACTTATACTTATCTTCTTTACTGATAGTTCATCGACATCAATTAGCCAAGCAAATTATTTTAAACTAACTGATAACATAAATAACACCAACAATTTGCTAAATGGCTTCTTTAATTAATTAAAAGGAGGAATTTAAAATGATAGATGAAAGATGTGGATGCGGTTGTGGAAACTGTGGTGGAAACTGCGGAGGTAACTTCGGTGGAGGTTTCGGCGGCGGAAACTGTTGCTGCATTTGGATAATCCTTATAATAATCATATTAGTATGCTGCTGCGGATGCTGCTAATTTAAACATATAATACCCTTTAAACCAATACTTAACCCGGGCTTTAAAACCCGGGTTACATATTTACATTAATATGTTAATTTTATTCTTCCATTTTATTTTCAGAACCTAGTACATTTACTATTTTATGTTTTACCATTTCTTTTACCGCTAAACGACCTTTTCCAAGATATGTTCTTGGATCAAATACATCTGGCATTTGTTCAAAACATTCACGTATATTTGCGGTCATAGCTAAACGTATATCTGAATCTATGTTTATTTTGCATACTCCATATTTTGCTGCTTCTCTTAAAAGTTCTTCTGGAACACCTTTAGCCCCAGGAATATTGCCACCATATTTATTACACATCTCTACAAATTCCTGTGGTACAGATGAAGCACCATGAAGTACTAATGGAAATCCTGGCAATCTTTCAGTTATTTCTTTTAATATATCTATTCTAAGTTTAGGTTCACCTTTAAACTTGTATGCACCGTGACTAGTACCTATAGCTATTGCTAAAGAGTCACAACCCGTAAGCTCTACAAATTTAACCGCTTCGTCAGGCGAAGTATACATTGCATCGCTGTCAGCTACATTTACATCGTCTTCAATTCCCGCAAGTTTACCAAGCTCAGCTTCTACAACTACGCCTCTTGGATGTGCGTATTCTACAACTTTTTTTGTCAACTCAACATTTTCTTCAAACGAATATTTAGAACCATCTATCATAACAGATGTAAAGCCAGAATCTATACAATCTTTACATAACTCAAACGTATCACCATGATCTAAATGCAGTACCACGTCTATATCTTTACCTTTTGCTTTGGCATCTTCTATACCCGCTTCAACAAGTTTTCTTAAATATATTGGATTAGCATACTTTCTTGCTCCACTAGATACTTGTAATATAACTGGAGAATTAGTTTCAGTTGCTGCCTCCATAATTCCTTGTATTATTTCCATATTATTTACGTTAAACGCACCTATTGCGTAACCGCCTTCATATGCCTTTTTAAACATTTCTTTCGATGTTGTAAGTCCCATATAACATACCTCCTAAATTTAAATATATACTACTATATTTAATCTTCTTTTTCAAGTTAAAGTATACATATTTATAAATTTCTTGCTTTTTATGTTAACATATAGTATAATGTTAATGTGTATATATTATGTACGAGCGTAAATACGCAAATAAATTTTGGAGGTATGTAAAGTGAAAAAACGGATTGTTATTCTTCTTTTGGTAGCAATGCTTGGTGTATGCATCCTATCCGGTTGTGGTGGCACATATAGTAACTCGGCTGATAAAGCCGCAAATGAAGCAGCACAACTTGTTCCCATCGATGGCAAGAATTATTTGTCATATAGCGAGGATACCGGTGTGGTATACTATATGTTTTCCACAACCGAATCTTACGCTCATCAAGGCTATGGTTACACATACTTCGCGCCATATATCAGCGAAAATGGCAATTTCTGCAGATACGTGGATGGCGAAATTGTTGAGATCACAGACAAAGATTTAAGCACCTTAAACTAACAACAAAATATTAGGAGGATTTCATATGTTAATTGTACTAGCAGTCATCTCTTTCGTCGTCATTATAGCAGGTATTATCATTTATTTTAAGAGTGCCTTTCCCCACGAAGGCGCCGGCCCTACAATTGCCGGGTGTGGAGCAATCGTCTTTGCTATAGCAGTTATTGCTATGATTTTTGTAGGTGCAAAGCTTTCCACTTCGCATACTATAGACGAAAAAATTGCTCTTTATGAGCAAGAAAATCGTGTTATCGAAGAAAAGGTAAATCTTACCGTAAGCACATATCTTGCTCATGAACAAGAAACTCTTACTGCTCTTACTCCCGAAAACGCTGCAAATTTTGTTGCTCTTATCCCTGAACTTAATTCGGATAGCGTTGTACAACAGCAAATTGCAACATATTTGGAAAATCACCAAACTATTGTAAGTCTTAGAGTTGACAAAATCAACTTGGCTAAATCAAGATGGTGGATGTACTTCGGTAGTTAAAACTTTAACCAAGTCTCTATTTAGAGGCTTGGTTTTTTATGTATATATACCTCTATATTGTAATATATTAAATATATGGAGGTAAATCATATGCGGTATATGTGGATATATAACCAAAGAAAAAATAATGCAAGATAATTTAATATATAATGTGGCAGCTTGTCTAACAAATACTAGTGCTAATTCTAATAATATTAATACATATATAAACTTAAATGTTGCTTTAGGATATAGTGGTGATAAATTACAACCTCTGACTCGTATTATTAACGGTGCTGAATATTCAATTGTCTATGAAGGTAGATTATATAACGGAGAAGAAATTAAAGAGGAACTTTTGGAACTAGGACACGTTTTTTTAACCAATACAGATGTTGAAATTATTCTACTATCTTACCTAGAGTATGGTAATGATTTTATAACTAAACTGGATGGTATTTTCTCTTTAGCCATTTATGATTTTGCAAACGAATGCCTTTTTATTGCAAGAGATAGACTTGGTATAAAACCGTTATATTATGCCGAATCTGATGATTTTGTATTCAGTAATAAAATAAAAGGAATTTTAAACCATCCCAATATAAAAGCAAAATTAGGGCAAGACGAACTCTGTGAAATATTCGGCTTGGGTCCGGCTCACTCACCTGGTAAGACATTTTTCAAAGGTATCTATGAAATTATGCCAGGACATTACGGCATATATGCAAATCACGAATTTAAAATATATAAATATTGGGATTTAGAAACAACTGTTATGAAAGATAATATTGAACAGAGTATAGATAAAGCTAAAGTATTAGTAACCAACTCTTTAAAAAGAGAACTTGTATCAGATAAACCAATAGCTTGTATGTTATCTGGCGGTTTAGACTCTAGTGTTCTATCAATGCTCGCCGCAAAAGAAAAAGAAACTTTAACAACCTTTTCAATAGACTTTGAAGGAAATGAAAGTAATTTTTCAGGAACAGACTACCAACCAACACGCGATAGTGACTTTGTTGTAGTAATGAGAGAGTTTCTTAAAACTAATCACATTAATTTATACTTTTCAACCGAAGAAATTTTCGACTCTCTAAAAGATGCTATGTTATCACGTGAAATGCCTGGTATGGCTGATGTAGACTCATCACTACTTGTGTTTTGTAAAAAGATAAAAGAATGTGGTTTTGATGCAGTAATATCTGGTGAATGTTCAGATGAAATATTTGGTGGTTATCCTTGGTATTACAAAGAACATTTAATAAATTCTTCTACCTTCCCTTGGTCACGTTCAATAGAAACACGAAAAAATATTATAAACCCAAATCTTGTATCAGTTGACTATTTACAAAGCTATATCGAGAATGCATTTCAGACTACTTCCAACTGTGTTGTATTGAGTAGCGATGATGAAATGGAAAATAAATTTAGAAAAACTTGTTATAATACAATTAAATGGTTCATGAATACACTTGTAGAAAGAAGTGTTAGAATTTCAGATATGACAGGTTTAGATATACGCGTCCCTTTTGCAGATTACAGAATATTTGAGTATATATATAACGTGTCTGCAAAATACAAATTAGGATTAATTAATAGTAATGACACACCCGTTGAAAAATATCTTCTTAGAAAAGCTTTTGAAAATGAATTACCACCAGGTGTTGTGTATAGAAAAAAATCTCCATTCCCTAAAACTTATGACCCACAATATACAAAGTTATTAGAAGATACTATTATAGATATTATTAACAAATCTACTTCTCCTCTGCTTCAAATTATTAATATAAGGTATCTATATGAAATATTAGAAACCAAAGGGGAAAATTTAAAAGAAAATTGGTTTGGTCAGCTTATGACATATCCTCAAACACTTGCATATCTAATACAAATAAATATGTGGCTTGAAGAGTATAATGTTGAGATAGATATATAGCTATATACATATCATTTTCGTAATATCACGAAAATGATAGCAGCAAGTAGATTAATTCTACTTGCTGTTATTTTTTTATTATATTAACTTTTCTTGTATATTCCAGTCATCCAATATGTTCTTTGGTATATTCAAATTACCATATCCTACACCAATTTTTCGTTCATTTCTTTTATCCCCATGGCAATCACTTCCGCCGCTTATAAGCAACTTGTGCTTATTACAATATGTTTCAAGAGTTTTAATTTCTTCATCACTAAAACTAGAATGATATACTTCGACACCATCTATTATTCCGTTATTTTTTAAAATATCTAAAAAACTAATTGTATCTTCTAAGTTATATTTATATATATGTGCTATAAATACCTTACCACCTGCTTTTTTTACCATGTTGGTAACTATATTTGCCGCAGGGAAATGTATACTAAAATCTACATATGCTGGAAAATCAGATTTTGTAATACATGACTCATAAAACACATCGATATCTTCCCATTCTTCTTTAGTGAAATATATTTTGTTTTCTTCAAACTTTTTGATGCTTTCAAATATTATATCTACCGGCCAACCCTTAGACATGTCATATGACAAGTTTTCTATTTGCAAATTATGTTTTTTACAATTATTATACATATAATCAAATTCTTTATTTAAATCTAGCTTTCCATCTTTATATGTATCAATTATCCATTCTTTTAATTTATCTACGTCAAAACCATAAGCTAGCAATTCAAATTTGATTCCGTTATATACTGCACTTAGTTCAACACCAGGAAGTATTTTTCCTTTAAACAATGATTTGTATGATATATTTTCTAATTCTTCATATGCCTTTAATGTATCATGGTCAGTTATAGATAAAACTTCAACTCCTGCTTTATCTGCTTCAAGCAAGAGTTTTATTAAATCCCATGTTCCATCTGAATAATTCGTATGTGTATGTAGATCTATCATTTTACTTCTCCTGGATATATCTTTTAATTATTAGGAAGTGTTATATAGAATCTGGTTCCACGTCCCGTTTTTGTGTCGAAAGTAATTTTTCCTCCGAAGCTTCCTCTTATTACAGAGTTGGCAAGATATAGACCTACACCTGCAGTAGGCATATCATTTACTCTTACTATTTTCTTAAATATCATAGGTCTAATTTCTTCTTTAATTCCGCCAGCCCAATCTTCTATCTTTATAACTGGTCTATTTACATCATCTCTATATATTTCTATATCTATAATTCCACCTTTATCTTTATAAGCTTCTATTGCATTTTGTATAATATTAGATAGTACTTGGGCAAGTTTTGAAGTATTACCAGCAATCCATATATCTTGTTCAGATTTAATATCTAATCTTACATTGTTTTTAGCAAGCTCACCATGCATAATTACATATAAATCTTTTATTAAGTCTTGTAAACTAAATTCTGTATTCGAATTACTTCCAAAGTTCCTCATTTGGTTTTTAAGGCTGTTTACTAGACTAGAAATCTTATCTGCAGAGTTAGTCATGCTTTCAATAAGCTGTTTTTCAATATCTGTTTTAACAGTACTTCTAAGCATTAGTAGACCACTCTTTATTGCAGTAATAGGTGTATTTATATCATGAGCTACTCCTCCGGTAAGTTCCCCTATTACCTCAAGGTTTTCACTTTTTACATATCTATCTATAGCATTCTTCTGTTCTGTTATATCTTGAAAAACTAAAAGTGTTGCTATATATCCATTAGTTGTTCTCGCCCTAATCGGTTGAACTTGTACATCAAAATATCTGTCATATTTTTGTTTTACTATGTGATATTCCTGAACAACTACTCCTCCCTTATCTTCTGCATCCATAATATGTGTTCTCAAGTTTTTTAATGATGTTATTCCCTCATACTTAATAGCATCAAATATATTACTGTTTTTATCCAAATTTAATATACTACCAAACTTACTATTAAAACTTCTATTTTTATCTACTATCTCACCAACATCGTCAATTACAACAAACGCATCGGACATTATATCTATAACACTGTTAAGTGCTATTGGAACTGCATTTAGTACGTTATATTTTAATATATCCAAAGATAATACTAAGGCCGTTAGCATATATGCTATTGGCATAGTATATTCTGGCATAGGGATGTTCGCAATTAACGTTACTATTCTAGGTATAAAAGGTATTATACAAGCTAGTATAAGAAGCAATGTTTGTGGTGATAAAAATTTACTTTTATCCATTGATGAACGTATTATTAAAAGTATTGCTGGTATAACCTGAATATATGCCAGTGCCACATATACATAATATAGCACACCATAAACTGTATTAATACCTATGCTTTCAAAAAACATCCCGTGCCAAGAATTAGTCCATACAGAAACTATTATATATACTGGTATAAAGAAAACCCAAGCATATTTTTTAACTTCTACCCTAGGATTTTCATATACCAACGCAAATATTAGTAAAAGTGTTGGTATAAAAGCTTTACCAATACAAATTATATATTCAAAATATATGAGAGGTATTCTTAGTGTGTCTGCAAATGTAAGTTGCAAAAACACACCAAGAGTCTCTATAAGTATTGCTATAAACAAATATGCTAATACTTTATACACATTAGATTTATTTCTTCTCTCATACAAAAATACTACAAGTACATATATGGTAGCAATTGCTACTCCTATTAATGTTTGTACCATTATTTCCCCCTATTATCTTTTGTAAATTTTATTGGTTTAAGTTTATCACATATATATTTTTTATTCTATATTTTTAGACAAATTTGTAGAAAATATATTGAAATGCTACTATTATATATTTTAACTTTTATATTGACTTCTAACATTTATTTTGATATATTATCTTAAATTTTGAGGAGGTTGTTATGAAAGACATTGAAATAAAAACAAATGATTCTAAGTTTAAATATAGAGTAAATGGACTTGTTATAAACAACAATAAATTACTTACTTTAAAAATGAATAATAATACTTCATATTGTTTACCAGGAGGGCATGTTGAATTAGGCGAAAATACACATGCTGCTATAATAAGAGAAATGGCAGAAGAATTAAATACAAATGTTGCTATAAAGTCTGAATTTGCTTTTGTAGAGAGCTTTTATGCTGATAAAAACAATCTTAAAACACATGAATTAAGTTTATATTATATTGTAGAGCCTGAAAATTATGACCATATCTCTTTAACAGATTATACAATAGAAGAACTAGATAATGGCGTTTTAAAGAAGCACAACTTTGTTTGGCTGGACATTGCTGATATTGATAATGTAGACTTTAGACCTTCGTTTATTAAAGAAAAACTTGCAAACAACAATTTTGATTTTGAACATATAATTATAACAGACTAATGGAGTTCTCTCATTAGTCTGTTCTTCAATCAATTAATCATATATTTATAACTTTCCACTATATTTATATATAACCATAGAATCTTCAGTATAATCCGGTTTAGATAAATCAATATTTAAAAGTTTTGATATATTAGCAACAAAATACTGTACTGCTATTAACAAATCATATTCTGCGATTAAACCTTCATATTGGGACTCAATTGTTATCATCATATTACTATTTTTATTTAGATAATTTATTAGTTTTTCTTCATAATTATCCTTTTTACTAGTTTTCAAATATACTATAGCATCACTACAAAAATGCTCATTTACAATAAATCTACCGTGTGAAAAATTTTTCTTTTCATGCATATCAATCCTATATATCCCCGACTCCGTTAATTTGGACTCTAGATCAAAAGATGCTGTATCTACGTTATCACCATAAAATATATCAATTAAATTTTTCTTTTCTAAAACTCTTGATAATTCTTTTTTGTTTTCTTTAAAATATTTATCAAAATATTCTTTCCAATACTCAAATCTATTTAATACAAATTCTCCAAAAGACAGATTATTGTTTTTAGAATCAAAATACAATTTTGCAAACAGAGTTGCTGGCGCTACTGTTCCTTCAAAAGATAAAAAGCCTCTTTCTCTTCCTTGCGCATGTAATGCATTACAATATGAAATCACATTAACATCTGGATTAACATATTTTAATTTAACTTTTTCTTCCTTTTGTTTTGTTATAATAGTACATTTAGTATCTAAGTTATTTAATACATAGACTATATCTGGGCTAGTGCCTGAATACGAAAATGCGTAAACATTTTTAATATCCTTATTATTTCTATACATCATATCTCGTGGATTTAAAAATAAAGTTGTGTTAGAATACAATTCATTTACTACCTTTGCAGCAAAACAAGCTGCTGCTCTAGAACCACCAGAGCCCAAAAAAGCGTATGTTCCATTTTTAGCATTTTCTTCAATATCTAATTTTATTTTTTTATAAGCTTCAGATTCCAGTGCTCTCGTAACTCTATTATATAAGTTAGAAATATTCACTAAAGCTTTTTTCCTTGTTCTTTTTAAATCTGTATCTTTACTATTACATCCACATATACATTTGTCCTGTTTTATTTCTTTACTATAAAGTTCTTCTAAAGTTCCCCTCGCACCTAATACAGTTACCACCTTGCCAGACAACTTCGCCGCATTATTATATGCCTCTCTTATCATGTTATCAGCTATAATAAACTTATTCTTAATATAAGCTCTTATTATTTCTGAATAGAAAGAATCTCCTGCACCACTAGGGTCGTATTCTTTAGATATACTATTGGTTTCAAAGAAAACTTCTTTATCGTTATATATAAATGTGGCCCCTTTCTTTCCGTGCGTAATAGTTATCAATTCCGAATTAAATATTTGTTGTAATTCTTTATAACTATTTAATTTAAATTTATTGTATAGAAATATTGCTACTCTCTCATTTAATTGAACAACATTGAATTTATTTGATAATTTTTCTTTTAATTCGCTTAATGTTAGATATTTAAGATTCCCTATTTGACCAATATCTATTAATACTTTTGCTCCTACTTTATTGAATTTATTTACTATATTTAAATTAACTTTGTTTATAGTATCTACTATTACCACATTGTCACTATCTAACAATTTTTTTGGAATATTTTCTGGGACCTTTGTATCATCATACCATTTTTTATCTCCACATATTGGGCATGACTTTTTAGATTTCATTTCACAATTCAATTCATTTTTTATGCTTACAAAAAATCTTCTGGTAGGTATGTCTTTTATTAAAATATTACTTGTATTTACTCCAAGTCTTTCTAGACTTTTAGTCGCAACATTTCCCTCAAAATCATTTCCACATACTCCATAAGCATACGTTTCAAATTCATTTGCAAGATGCGCTATTATATTAAATGACGTCATACCACCACAAGTTCCTTTAAATTCATCATTTACAAAATAGTAATCTGTTACTAAATCTCCAACACCAATTATTTTCATAAATTTTACCTTTCCCCATCAAAATCTAAATCTCTTAATAGTTTTTTTGTAGCTTTAGTTCCCTTTATTATTTCACCATCTTCTCCCATTACAGGTAACACCTCTGGTATAGAACTTTCAATCTCATCTACAGAAAAACCCGCATATAATTTAAGCATATTAAAATCATTTCCGTGCACTTTTCCTTGGTCACCTAATTTTATCACATCTGTATCTTTTATTCCATACCTTTCTTCAAAAAATTTTACCGCTCTTAATTTATCTGCAATAGATAATTCCCATATTAACTTATCTTTATGTTTACCTTTAAGCACAGATATCTCTTCTGCCAAATCCGTCTTGCAAAGCACTTCTTTCAGCGCAAGTGTCATTGCATCATAATCTTCAACTTCGTCATAATTAAAAGCAAACCTTAAGCTCATATCTCCACTACTTTTGATAGACCTAGAAACAAATTCTGTTAAATCTCCTTTTACCAACCCAAGTCCTTTTACACTGGTTATATATTCTCTTCTTAAAACATCCTTCATTTTAGTATATCTTTCAAGAATGGTGTCACTTACTATCACTTGTTCAGAGTCTAAAAAATCTTTTGATGTATCTAGAAATATAGCCCCATTACTAGTCGCACATGTTATATTTTTTACATCCATTTTTCTGTCTTTCATATATCTATATACTTGCATTAGAACTTCTCTACTTTTTGTTCTACCCATACCAGTTATAAAACATAAACTCGTATTGCGTTCTAATAATTCATAAAATATTGACAACATTTCTTCATCTATAATTTCATGTTCTCTTATTGTTTTATCTACATCTAAACATACAGCAGAATAAGTTTTTGCAAACAACTCTTCAAAATATTGTAATGCGTATGCTCCTTTTACACTGTCAGATTTTATCCTTTTATATGCCATAGCATATTTTGTTATATCAATCATAATTTATACTTTCAACTCCTAATTCCTTAGTAACTTTACTTCCTTTCTTAAATTTACCGTTTTTATATAAAAATTCACAAACTCTTCTCTTTCTTATGTCAAATATTCCAAATTCATCTTTGTATGGCGCACCCTTTTTAGCATCAACCTGTTCTCTTACATCATATCCAACTTTTGTATATGGGCTAGGAAATAATAGTCCATTAATATATGTGAAAAATTTTGTTGTATCAATAGCACCGTGGTCATTATTGAACATATGCGCTACTCTATTCATAGATGGATATCTGACCGCTATTATATCGTCTACATTAATACCATTATTAAAAAGGCCATTTAATGCTATTTGTAATGTTTTACCCGTAAGTACATTATCGTCTGAAACAATGTTATGACCGTCTAAACTTCTTCTATCTCCAAGAATTGTAAATCTTTCATCTGAAAACTCTTTAATTGGCTTACTATGTCTTTGAGAATAGTTTCCCCCATGCATAACTGCTCCCAAAATTATATTTGTTTGATTCTCTAATATCCCTTTTGCAATAAAAGGTAATTCTAAGCCTCCATACATCATTCCATTAAAAGAAACATCTTTGCTTGATAAATTCGGGTTTCTTTTTTTGATTGTATCTATAGCATATTGCATCGTTAATCTGTTTTCACCATAACAATCAATCTCTCTATATGTTCTAAAACACTTTCCATTAAGTTTTGCATTGTCTTTAGTTAATATTCCATTTACCGACTTGCTATATATACCTTTAATATCTCCCAATACTTGTAGCATTTGCTCATCTTGGCCTGAAATGTCTATAGAAGTATCTAGGCTTTCCATTATTCTAGAAACATTTTCACATATCTCAACCCATTTATTAATATCTTCATTTTTTCTATATGTATCGAACAGTATATGTACATTAGTTCCATTAAATTCATTTACCATAGTTGCATTAAGCATTATTAAGGAAAGATTTCTAATATTATCCATAATTGCAAGCTTAAATCTCCTATTTACTGAAGAATTAGGCAGTTCTTGTTTTAATGCTTGTGTAAATTGTTCCATTAAATCTAAATAATTAGTATGCCACTGACTAACATCTTCATTACTTAAGCCATCCTTTGTAGTTGAATTTGCCAAAAAATAATAATACTCATCTGCTCCTCTTAAAATTACCGAATTATTATTTTGCAATTTATGTGAATATTTACCACCTTGGTTTTGTTCAAATATTTCTTTAAATGGATTGTTATCATCTATAAGTTCCCATTCATAATCTGCAAATTTAACTCCACCTGTGTTTTTATCATATACATCATAGATGCCGTTTGGAACTTCAAATAAGTATGCATATTTGGCATTTCCTTCTTGTAATATTTGAGTTCTATTTTCAACAATATGTTTTTCAGCTATAGCCAATTGGCGTCTTTGTCTTTCATAATCTGCCTTTTCCAAACATATAGTTGGTGTTATTTTTAATTGTTCTAATAAATATACTGTACCCTGGATACCTTCTAATTTTTTTCCTTGCTCATCTATTATAGGGAAACATGCATATGGTTCATCAGAAATTGCCCCAGTACTAAAAGCTTGTGATACATTTAAAATTTCATAATCGTTTCCTCTATGAGCACCTTCATCACATATCCTCACCATAGAGTTCTCAGGTATACCCAATATATACTCTGCCTGCCTTATTGATTCCGAGTTGTCTGTAACCCCAATTTGATATACTTTGTCTCCTTCATAGTGTCCCATAGACGCTTTATATATATCTTTCATTGTTGGGCTATAGCTTCTTATTACTGCCGCTAGTTCTTCTAATAATTGTTCTTCCACAGTTTTATCTTTTATTCTAAATCTAACATTTGTAATACGCTCTAAACTCTCACTATATGAAGGTATAACTATTACTTTATCGCCAAATTTTTCACTTATTATTTTAACCATAGGCTCGCTTAAAAATGTTAACTCTTTTACATATTCAGGATTAGCCAAAAGTTTTACAACATCTAAACACTCTCCTGTTTCGCCTGATGTATATAACAATATTGCTCCATTATTACATACACAAGATATTTGATTAAGTTTTAAATCTTCTATAGAATACTGTTCTTTTAAATTAGATAGCAATTCGTTTACAAATTCCCTAGTAGAACTTTCCCCTCTGCCTGTTGTAAATACAATAGGTACATTTTTGTTTAATAACTTATATAATATCTCTAAAGTACCCTCAGAAGCTAATTTTTCATCAACTAATGTTCCATCAATATCTATACAAACAGCGTTATATCTCATTTTAAACGTATCTTCTAAAACACTTCTTAATTTTGTCTTTTCTTCTTCACCTAAACCTTTTAATTTAGCAACCTCTTCTACATATTTTTCTATGTCTATCATATTATTTTACCTCTTTACTAAAAGAATAGCATATATAAATATTTCTTTCAAGTTATTTATTACATATTTTTACATTTTATGCCAAAAAATAAAGGACTATTTCTAGTCCTTTATTTCAACGGTATTGTAATATAAAATGTTGTTCCTTTTCCTTCTTCTGTGTCAAATGTAATTTCTCCGCCAAAGGCTCCTGTTATTACAGAGAATGCTAGGTAAAGACCAAATCCTGTACCATTTACACCTTTTGTTGTAAGAATATTTTTACCGATATTATCTCTAATATGTTCTGGTATTCCACCTGCAAAATCTTCTATTGAAATTACAGCATTGTTATTTTTCTCATCTACAACAACATTTACTTCTCCACCTTTATCCTCATAAGCTTGTACAGCATTTACAATAATGTTTGTTACAACTTGAGAAAGCTTTGCAGAGTTTCCTTTTACTGTTAAATCTTTCTTTATATCTAGATTTAAGTTTACTCTATGTTTTGTAAGCTCATTATGTATTATTACAGATACGTCTTTTATAACCGATGTAATATTTACATCGCTAATCTCATTACTTCCAATATTTCTTATTTGGTTTCTTAAGCTGTTTGTAAGCGTTACAATTTTATTTGCACAGCTATCCATTCTTTCTACAAGCATTTTTTCATCATCAGATCTAGCTGTAGATTTAAATATTAATAGCCCACTCTTTATTGCAGATATTGGTGTATTTATATCATGAGCAACACCTCCTGCAAGTTCTCCTAGCATTACTAAGGATTCATTTTTAAGCATTACTTCCATATCTTTCTTTGCTTGTGTTACATCCCTAAGAAGTATAAGTGTTGCTACATATTCTGTACCATCTTTAGATTTAACTGGTTGAAAGTCTACTTCAAAATATCTATCATAAGCACCTTTTTCTATGTGATATTCTTTAGTAATTGTTGTTTCTTTTTCAATAGCCTCTGCTATATCTTTTTGTATATCCGTAAGACTTATAAAGTCTGCAGATTTTAAGATATCAAAAAGATTATCTTTATTTTTTATTTCACCAAACGCTTTAAATTTCTCAACAAATGTTTTGTTTAAATCTGCTATTGTTCCATCTTCACTTATTACCACGAAAGCATCACTCATGTTATCTACTATTGCTTTTAATGTTACGGGTATAACGTTTAGTGCTTTTAATTTAAATATTGCTATGTAGAAACATACTGCTGTAACAGTATATGTAATAGGCATTATATACACATTACTGTCTATAATTCTCAATGCACCAAATGCATTAAATACTACCGGTACTAAAGCCCCTAAAAGTACTAATGCTGTTTGTACAGAGAAAAAGCCTGACTGTTTTACAGTTTTAACTGTTATAAGTGTAAAAGATATTAATACTAATGTATACGAATATACCATAAAAACATATAACATTGGGCCAAATACTGTTGCCGCAAAATCTGTTGAATATTCTATGTAAAACAAATTATGCAAATCATTTGTCCAAAGAAATCCTAAAAGAATTGTTGGAACTAAGTATAACCAGCCAACTTTTTGTGTATTAGCATTCTTGTTTTTAAATACAATAGCTATTACCATAAGTTCAACAGCCGTAAACATTGCGCCTATGTATGTTATGTACTCAAAATAAATTGGTTTTATATTAGTTTTAGACATCAATATTTGTAAGGCTAATCCTAATATGTGTATACAAAATAATATATCTAGTATTATAAAATGATTATGTAACTTATTTCTTTTTTCTATTTTTAACAACGAATATATTAGTACTATAAGTATTATAAATGCCATTGTTAATATTAAAAATGTTGTATTAATTATCATTTGTTATCCCCTTTTATAAAATTTATTTTTTCTAGATATTTAATATATTTAATAATATACTCTTCATCTATTTTTGGCCATTCAAATCCCAAAAGTTCCAAAACTTTTATTGTAAAATCTGATTTGATTACTGTGTTCGGTGTATAATCTAATTCTTTATTTCTATTCAAATCTTGGATTATTCCTTTTACCTTTTCATAGCCATTATCCTCTTTAGAATAAAAATCTATAAGTTCTGTCATTTGTTTTTTGCTAATATGTTTCAACTTATAATTTAAATTACTAAGTGCTTTATCTAGTTCTGACATAATTATATGATTATGATTAAATAAGTGATATGTATTGTGATGTTCCTTCACTGTAGCAAGTAGACATATTGCCTTTGCCGCTAAATCTATAGGTGTAAATTCAACATTAAAATCTAACAAATTCTTAGGAAGTACTCCTAAATCTATAATGGTCTTTAATCTGTTAGCAAAAGCATTTTCCTCAACATTTGGTTGAAACATACCATCACTAATTCTACTAGTCAAATTACCCATTCTAATCACAGTAGCATCTAAACCTTTTAATACATATTCATACACTGCTTTTTCTCCTAAAAACTTAGTATATGCATATACATTATCTAGGTTCTGGCCTATATATAAATTTGTTTCATTAAATATCGTTCCCTTTGCAATATCAACTTGTTCTATTTGTCCTACTTCTAAAATATTTCCAGAAACACTAAGTGTTGATATATGTATCAATTTCTTATTATTCTCTAGAGCAAATTGAGCTAAATTATCTATACCGAAATAATTTATCTTTTTAAATATTTCTATATTTCCATAGTGCTTAACATAGGCTGCAGAATTAATGATTACTTCTACATTATTTTTAATTAGCTCTATATCTTCCTGATTGTTAACAATATTTTCTAAAACAATATCTCCATCAATTATTATAATTCTTTTATCAAATAATTCATCATATTTATTTTCAAAAAAGAAATTTAGTCTTTCTTTTAATCTTTGTTTTGGTGTTTTTTCATTAACTTTTCTTACTAAACAGTAAATCTTTATATTTGTATTATCTAATAAATATGATAAAATATGTGCACCTAAAAATCCTGTTGCCCCTGTTAACAATACATTGCCTAATTTTTGTGTATCAATCTTTTGATTTTTTATTGTGTTTGACTTTAATAATTTGTGTATTTCTTTGAAATCAATGCTTTTTAATTCTTCTGAAATTGATACTTTGGATTTGTTTTTTGCGAGCATATCTGTCAAATCATTAATCGACTGATATTTGTATAAATCTGCAAATGTAATATTTATATTTTTATTCATTGCTAAAGTTATTGCCTTAATTGCAGATAATGAATCCCCACCAATTTCAAAGAAACTATCATTTGGATATATATCTTCTCTATTTAAAGTTTCTCTAAATACTTCATATAAAACTTTTGATATTCCATCATATTCTGGTAGTTGTTCTTGCGTCAATTCACTCTGAGTTACCTGTATATAGTTTAGAAGTTCTTTAGTATTAACTTTACCATTCTGATTTAAAGGTAGTTTTTCTAATTGGCAAATGTATGATGGCACCATATATGAAACTAGTCTTTCCTTTAGATATGACTTTATTTCATTAAGTGAAATTTCTCGTTTAGCACTATAAAATCCAGCCATTTTCTTATTATTAGTATGGTCTTGATATATAAATACAGCAACATCATCTATATCTTTGTGTGCTAGAAAAGCATTTTTCACTTCATCTAATTCTATTCTATAGCCTCTAATTTTAACTTGATTGTCTCTTCTTCCGATAAAGTCTATATATCCACCTTCAAGCATTCTAACAACGTCTCCAGTTTTATACATTCTACCTTTATGTGTTATTTCATCTTGTACAAACTTCTCGCGTGTCAAATCCTCTTTATTTATATATTCTAACGCAACACTGTCTCCGCCTATTATATACTCACCTTCGGTATAAAGAGGAAGTAGTCTAAATTTGCTATCTATTACATAACCATAGGTATTAGATATAGCTTTACCTAAAGGCAATCTCTTATCTGTTACATTTTTTACGTTAAATGTATTAGTAAAAGTAACGCATTCTGTTGGTCCATAGCAATTTATTATTTCAAGATTAGGATATGTTTCTCTTAGTTTATTTACATGTTTTAATGACATTACATCTCCGCCGCTTAAAACAGTTCTCAAACCTTCAAACACTTCTATTTTACCATCTATTATTTGATTAAATAGTGCTGCTGTAATCCAAGCTACAGTTACATTCCTTTCTTTTATATATTTGTTCAAATATTCAAAATCTAATAAATTTGACTTTTTAATTAAAGCACAAGTCCCTCCATTTAATAAAGTCCCCCAGAATTCAAATAAGGATACATCAAAGCTCGTTGATGCCGCTTGTAAAATAACATCTGTTTCTCTAAGTTCCATATAATCTGGATTTTTAACAAGCTTAGTAATATTTTTGTTTATTATTACAGCTCCTTTAGGATTACCTGTTGTTCCAGAAGTATACAATATACATACGGGGCTTTCGATTCCATATGATATGCTTCTATTAAACTCTGGTTTTGCATTTTCCCACTTAATATCATTTACATATATTGTGTCTACATCAAATTTTTCCAAATTGTCTTGTATAACTAATTTAACATTAGCGTCATTTATTAGATATTCTTTTCTATCATATGAATAATTTGTTTCTATAGGTAAATAATATGCTCCTACCTTAAGCACTGCAATTATACTAATTAAAAGTTCAAATGATTTATCTATAACTATTCCTATTACATCATTTTCTTTAATTCCTTTACTGTATAGTATATTCGCTAAACAATTCGCCTTTTCATTAAGTTCACAATATGTTAGTTCTTCATTTTCAAGTGTCAATGCCACTTTATTAGGGGTAATCTTAACTTGCTCTTCAAATAAATCTATAACCGTTTTATCTTTAGGATATTCTCTTGTAGTATCATTAAACTCACCTAATATTTTATCTCTTTCTTCATTAGGCATTATATCTATATTTTCAATTGTTTTGTTGTTTATAATTCCGTCCTTAATAATTGTAAATATTCTTTGAGCTAAATGTTCTATTTCTATATCTTCGAATAAAGATGTTATATAGTCAAAATGTACATCTAAGTTACCACTTGCATTTAAATCTTCTATATGTATTTCTATCTCGTTTTGGATATTACCGCTAAAACGCCATTTAAGTTCATATTTAGTAGTATCAACTATTTCTGAACGAGCATTTTGATAAGATAACATTACCTTATACATGTTATCTGATACACCATTTATTTCTTTATACTCTTCAGATATTTTTGAATAAGGATATTTTTGATGTCTAAATAGTGTCATAGAATCTGATGCAACTTTTTTACAAACATCTAAAAATGCATCTTGCTCATCTATATTAAATCTGACTGGCATTGTTGATACGAACATACCTATCATATTTTTTTCTTTAAAATTCGACCTGTTAAGCACAGGTGTACCTATTGCAAAATCTGTTTTTTCTTTCACTCTTTCTATATATATTGCAAGAGCTGTTAAAAACAATACATATGGAGAAAGTCTATTTTGTTTACAATACTCATCTATTAAGCCTTGAAATTCATTATCTAATTTTATAGTATATCTTTTTGCAAGAGTATTACCGGCTACAATAGTATCTTTTAAGCCAACTATATCTGTCATTCCTTTTAAGTATTCTTTCCAGAATTCGCTATCTTTAGAATATTTTTCAGAACTTATATATTCTTGTTCAGCTAATATGAAATCTGTATAACTTGGATTAACATCAAGTATTTCATTACCACTTAATATTGCTTCATATATGTTACAAAGCGATGTACACATTTTAGATATTGACCACGCATCACAAATTAAATGATGTGCTTTTAAAAATATTTCGCCTACACCTTGTCCTCTATCTATTAAAAGATAAGAAAATAGTGGTTTTTCTATGACATCAAAACCTGTAGAAATATACTCCTCTTTTATTTTATCTATCTCTTGTTCTGTTTTGCCTTCCACATTTATTTTATCCGCTTCAAAAGGCGCAAAACTAGATACATACTGTTTAGGTATGCTATTTTCTACACATATTCTAAGTCTCATTCCTTCGTTTATTTCTACAAATTTGTTAACTGTTTGTTCTGCTTTTGAAATTTCAAAATCCTTCTTTATGATTAGAGAACCAGATATAATATTAATTAGTTTACTCTCATAAAAGTTCTCTACCAACCATATGTTTTTTTGAGGAAATGTTAGTTCAAATTTTTCCATATTTATTACTCCTAACTCAATCTATTTCCACGCAATATAAGTATAACAAATACAGACAAAATGTGCAACAATATGTCACTCATTTTGTCTGTATTTTAATACATATTATATTTTGATATAAATTTATCTAAGTCAAAATTTCCATCGCACATATCTTTTGAAATTTCACCAGTAATATATGCCGTTAGAATTGATGTGCTACACTCTTGCCATTTAGTAGCTTTTAATTCATCTTTTATATCCTTACTTGTTATACTTATGCTCGCTTGTTCGTTACTGCAATTTGCAACAGATATGACTCCATCATAACAAGCTGGAAATGTTATAGCATTTGAATAATTTAAGCAAGCCGCTACAATTAATGTACCACTTTTAGTTAATTCATTAATAGTTCGTCTTAGTTCTTCATTTTCTTCAAATGTTGTAAAGCTCATACATATTATATCTACTTCTTTTTCTTTTAACCATTCTAACCCTTTTATAACATCATCAATATTACCTGTGTTTTTGTCATTTAAAACATTTGCTAAGTATATTTCACTATTACGGTCTCTGCTTTTTATTGTGTCTACTACCATATCTGAGTGAGTGTTGGCAGTCATAATATTGTTTGTGGCTTGTGTAAAGCAAGCAACATTATAGCTCTGTTTATAATTTTCGGACAAGTTTGTATCAATAACTCCAATTTTTAAGTACCTAACATTAGTATTTTTTATTTTCCAAAAGGTTAATAGTCCAAATATAAAAACCGTTGATAGTATTGCTATTAATATAAGCCGTTTATGTTTCATATTTACACTCCTTAATTAATAACCACTAACTAGTTAACAACTAATTAGTGGTTATATTATACACTTAGCCTATTAAAAGTTCAACTTTGGTAAGTTTTTATCGTATTTTTCTCCCCAAACATAATGTTTAATAACTCTAGGTTTTGAATTTGGTGCTACTTCTTTCATCCAGTCAATAATTGGGTTTATGTCAAAAAACTTATAAGGTAAGTCCGAACGTTGTCTCATGCAAGTTAATTTTTTACCTTCAATTATTTCTGAATGTTCTTCATAATACCATTTTTCAAATTCTTCTTGGTATTTTTCTATCTGTTCACCTAAAAAAGGTTCAAATTCTATTAAATACCAGTCTTGTGTAAAATCTACTATTACTTTCATTTATCTACCTCCAAATTTTATACTCCTGGGAACCAACAATGAGGCCTCTTAGTAGGATCTTTCACCCATTTTCTACCAATTGGGTGAAAATGTGGAAATCTATCCCCCGCGCCTCGATGAGCATCCTCATATTTCGCCTTATACGTAGTTGATGCTGCTGAAGCTGCTAACCATGCTGCGTTATAATTACTTGCAAAAACATCATAACCTTTTTTAATCTAGAAACAGCAGCTGAATAGCTGATTTGGTTACCCACCATTACTTGATTATTATACAAATATGCTGCATAATAATAAGTTTTATTGTTTTTCTTGGATGTTTTTACTAGGTCTAAAGCTCTCGTTGCAGTTTTAGCTTTCGTACGTAAATCACTCTTAGTGATTGTTTTACTTCTAACACCTTTGATTGTTGTTGCAATAAGCTCTGCTGAATAATACGTTGCTACAGCAAGTGTAGCAGAAATAACAGCCGATATTACTACTTTTGCAGCTGCTACAATTGCAGGTGCCCAATAACCCGCTGAAAGAGCGATAGCAGCTACAGATTGAGCAACTACTTGTTCATCATATGTTGAATCATTATAATCTGCAATATAAACCATTGCACAGCCGTCATACATGTCAACGTTCAAATCATATTTTACTTCATCCAAGTGTAACGAATATGTTTCTTCTTGCTTATCATACGTACATTTAACAACTGTTCCTTCTACTTCAGTTTCCGAGCTTACTTGTGTGTTGTTTTCTTTCAGTGTCACGTTTTCTGTTTGTTGGTTGGTATCTCCAGATACCCGTGTGTTGCTGTTGGGTATTAATGTTATTCCCAACAACATTGCGAAGATTAGAGCAAGCGATATAAATTTCCGTAACATACAAATCTTCCTTTCTTTTAAGATTGAAATAAATTTCTACTTGCAAGATTATTATATTATTCTATATGCATTTTGTAAAATTTTACAATGTTTCTTCTTATTATACATTTTACTATATTTTGTTTCCTATACGTTTACTTTTTTACCATTTTATGGTATATTATTTGTGAAAAATATATGTTTTACATCTTTTTCATATAAATGTATATTTTTAAGATACTTTTTGTGAGGTAATTATGTACAATTTGTCTAACATTAATATAGGTAACAAAATAAAGGAAATTAGACTTTCCAGAGGACTTTCTCTAGAAGCCTTAGGTAAAAAAATATGTAAAACCAAAGCTACTATATCTAAATATGAAAAGAATGAGATATCTATAGATATTTTCACATTATTAGAGATATGTAACGCTCTTGATTGTAATATTGCAAATATCTTTCACGAAAATAGCGAAAATCCTAATACTTATTCAACTGCTAATCCTTTTAAATGTGATAAATTATTTGTTTACTACATCACTGGAAGGAAGCCAATTGTTTCTGTAATAGAACTTTCACTTGAAAACGGCAAAACTTTAGTAAAATTATATAAAGCTGTAAAAGATATTAATAAATACGCTTCTAACTACTCTTATGTATATTCCGGAGAGTTAACACACTCAAATACACTAGTATATGTTACTCTATCCAATAATTTATCAAGCAATCAATTAGAAAAAGTCAATATTACTGTAAACTTTCCCTGGTCCGAAGATACTAATACTTTTTCAGCTCTAATATCTGCCATAACACCAAATACACTTCCTGTAGTTAAAAAGTGTATAATATCCAAACAGGCCATAACTAATTTGGCAGATTATAAAGATGATTTATTGATAACAGAAGATGAATTAAAAAGTATTTCTGAAAATAATGCATGGATTTTAGAAAATCATAATCATAATCACTTTTTACTAGATTTCTAAACAAAATTTTCTTTGTTTAGAAATCTTAATTCATCTAAAACAAACTCTCCGTCTTTACGTATTAATACATTATCAAAATATATTTCGCCACCACCGTACTCTTTAGTTTGGATACATACTAAATCCCAATGAATTGCAGACCTATTCCCGTTGTCAAACTCCTCTACACTTGTTCCTGGTGTCAAATGGAAGCTTCCATATATCTTTTCATCAAATAAGACATCTCCCATGATTTTTGTTATATGTGGATTAAGACCTAATGCAAACTCCCCTATATATCTAGCTCCTTCATCTGTATCTAATATTTTGTCTATTTCATTCTTATTATCAGCATAGGTTTCAACTATTTTACCATTTTTAAATACAAACTTTATATTATTAAATTCAATTCCATTATAGCTACTTTTAGTATTATATGTTATATATCCATTTATACTTTCCTTCACAGGAGCAGTTGCAACTTCACCATCTGGTAAATTGTATGTACCAAAATATTTCTCTACACCAATTCCTTTTATACTAAATTCTATATCTGTCCCTTCACCAATTATTCTTACCTTATCTGTCTTTTGCATTAGCTCTACAAGTTTATCCATTGCATTAGATAATTTTGTATAATCTAGAGTACACACATTATAATATAAGTCAACATATTCTCTTAAAGTAACATTACTCTTTTTTGCTAAATATTCATTTGGATAATTTATCAGACACCATTTTGTATTCTTAACACGTTCTTCTAAATGTACAGGTAAAGTATACCACTTATTGTATAAGGCCATATTCTCACCAGGCACACTCTTTAATATATTTGGATTGTCAATAGATTTTATTGCAAGATATGCATCCATTTGCTTCATTCTTTCTAAATCGCAAAAACCGTACATCTTCATATAATTTTCATTAGCATTATCTAACATTACTTTTATCATATCATAATCTATTATATTAAAGTACGCCTTAGCTCCTATACTTGATACATATTTCATTACTTCGATCGCTAACGGTTTACCATAAGTTCCAAAAAGCTCTATTAGTATGTTATCACCACTTTTTAATTTAATAGAATTATCTATTATATTTTTTGCAATATTATATAACTTTTCTTGTTCCATAAAAGCCTCCATATATTTCCATTAGATTATAACAAATACAGATAAAAGGTGCAACAATATGTCACTCATTTTGTCTGTATTTTGTACTAATTATTTTCTTTGACATTTACTACAAAATATGTTAATATGCAAGTGGTGATTATAATGAACGTTAATCAAACAATAACTGTAGTAAAAAACAAATTGTCGGTTACTTATCCAGCAAGCGAAGATACGTCATTAATAAATATGTTTATTGATAAAATTATTTCTATGTTTGGTAATATCCAAAATTATTTTGATGTTGAATATGACTACCTAAATTTAAATCTATACAGCAAAACCAACTTTAATAAATTTGTAGCACAGACAACTACTCAATATGGCGACAAAAACAATGTTCCTGAATGGCTTGTTGGTTTTTCAGTAAATGAAAGTGTCAGCATAATAATTCCTTGTATTGAAAAACTAGAATATATGGCTAAAGTTGCTATTCATGAGCTTGTACATCTTTTATCATACAAGACACAACATAAAGAAAAAAGAGTCAAATTACTTGACGAAGGAATTGCTTGTTTCTTAAGCAATCAAATGTCAGAAAAAAGATTTCTAACTATTGTGGATGACTATAAACAAAACTCTCTTCATAAAATAGAAGATTTTTGTATATACAACGGAAATGAATTTGGGAAACGCAATGGTTATGCTTACTCTTACATGATAATGGAATTCTTAAATATACAATTTGGAAAAGAAAAAATTATATATTGGTTAAAATATCCTGAAGATTTTCTAGAAATCGTACCTACAATAGAAACCGATTTTAGAAAATATTTAATAGATAGAATTAATAAAAATAATTAATGAGAAAGAAATAATGTTTCCTTCTCATCTTTATTATATATATATTTATTTATTTGCAACATATTATATTTATTTTCTTTCCATCGTAATGCATAAGTTCATCATTTTTTAAAGCATAAACGTTATACTTATTTTCTCTTTTTAATTTGTCAAAAATATCTTTTCTAGTTTCATCATAATGGCATACTAGTATTCCATCAACAAGAGATAGTCCATTATAATTATCTATATTGACTATATTTTCATCAAAATTTAAAACATGCTTAATATTTGATGTTGCAAGATGACTTCCTGCACTACCACCTAAATATACAACTCCGTTTATTTATATATTCTTTTATTACTGTGTCAAAACCACTTTTTACAATACATTCTTTTAATAAAAATGTGTTTCCACCACAAACATATATTAAGTCTATATCTAAGTCTTTGTATTTATCTGGATTTTCGTCATCAAACATTATTATATTAGATTCTTTAAATCCAATTTTTACATAATCACTTATATACTTTTCCCTATTATATACGTATTTTCTTGCTTGTGGAATAACAAGCATTTTGACATCTTCAAACGGTTTATTTAATATTCTTTTTATTTTTTCTATTACTTCCTCTAGTTCAAATCCAGTAGACGTTAATATTATATTCATATTGATTTCCCCTTTTTACACATATGAAACATATCACTTTAACAAACAAAAATCCATATTTATTACATTTAAGTTTTAATATGGTTTTATTTTTTTATTCTATCTACTTTATATAAAACATCATATTCTTCTTTGGTAGGTTCTTCCCAAAATGACTCTATTTTTTTCATTAATCCCTCATCTACATAGAAATCCGATTCGCTATTTCCTTCTTTTACTCGTTTATTTCTTTCTGCAATATTTTGTTTCCAAGTTTCATCATCAGCACACACATAATGAATTTCACAATCTACACCATTATTTTTATAATATTCTCTTATTTCTTTTCTATCTCTATGAGACCACAAACCTCTTTCAAATATTACATTGGCACCTGCTTGTGCAATTTCTCCAGCTTTTCGAGTTAGATATTTATTTAATCTTTCAGAGAATACATTATAAAACTCTCCTTGTTCGTTATTTATCAATTCGTAAGTGGCTTCGTCCGGCGATATAACAACAGCATTTAAAGATTCTTTAATTATCTTTGAATAATAACTTTTACCACTACATATTTTACCACATATTAAAATTACTTTTCCCAAATCATCACTTCCTTAATTTCTTCTTCAATATTTGCTTTTTATAATCCTCTTTAATCATTTTTATAAATACTTCTAGGATTTTAATTCATTATTTATCTATGTATATTAAGTTTAATTTTGGTAATTTCTGGCCTCATCTTTATTATACTATACAATTCTACACATTTCAATTTTGTGGTAGTGTTATATTATAAGTAGTCGGTATATATAACCGACTACTTATAATATATTAATAATTCTCAATATAATATTTAAGTATCTCTCTATCTCTGTAATTCATAAATTTAGTTCTATATACACT
>JAZSRF010000058.1:0-14423 GCA_045538335.1 Clostridia bacterium
ACTACACTCTTCCTAAATGTTAAATCTTGTGTTATACTATCCATGGAAATACCTCCGGTTTGTTTTCTGTTCAAAAACATTATACCATAAGGTATTTCCTTTTTTGTGTATTAGTGTGTCATATCTATTGTAAACCTATAACGCCAATAATTTCAATATTTATGCTTGAAAAAATACTTTGATGTGATATAATAATGTAAAATTTGAAAGGAGAAATTTATGAAAATATTAGTATTAAACTGTGGAAGTTCATCATTCAAGTATCAATTAATAGATATGGATACTGATGAAGTAATAGCAAAAGGAAATTATGAAAGGATTGGAATGGAAGGCTCATTTTTAACGCACAAGTTTGGAAATGAGAAAAAAGTATATGAACACGCTGCTCCAAACCATGAAGAAGCAATTACATTTACTATGGAGAAGTTTATAGAACCAGGAATTGCTGTAGTGTCTAGCTTAGATGAAATAGATGGAATAGGACACAGAATAGTTCACGGTGGAGAAAGATTTACCTCATCTGTTGTTATAACTGAAGAAGTTGTTGAAGGAATAAGAGATGCAATAAAATTTGCACCATTACACAACCCAGCACATATTCAAGGAATAGAAGCTTGTTTTAAAGCATTACCTGGAAAAACAAACGTTGCTGTTTTTGATACAGCATTCCATCAAACAATGCCAAAAGAACATTATATGTTTGCAATTCCAAATGAATATTATGAAAAATATGGAATAAGAAAATATGGTGCGCACGGTACATCTCACAAATATGTAACTGGAAGAATAGCAGAAATATTAGGAAGAGACGACCTTAAAGTAGTAAGCTGTCATATAGGTCAAGGTGCAAGTATATCTGCAGTACAAAATGGTAAATGTATAGATACAAGTATGGGACTTACACCACTTGGAGGAATTCCGATGGGTTCAAGATCAGGAGATTTAGATCCATCTGTTGTAACATATATAATGGAAAAAGAAGGTTTGTCTCCTAAAGAAATGGAAACAGTACTGAACAAAAAATCTGGCCTTTTAGGTATGTCAGGAGTTTCAGCAGATAACAGAGATATAGAAACAGCAATAAAAGAAGGAAACGAAAATGCTAAACTTGCAATAGAGCATTATGCATACAAAATAGCTGGATATATTGCAAAATTTGCTGCTGCTATGAACGGAGCAGATGTAATAGTATTTACAGCAGGAGTAGGTGAAAGAGGAGTAACTGAAAGAAAGATGATATGTGAATACTTAGGATTTATGGGTGTAGAATTAGACGAGGAATTAAATAATATAAGAGCAGAAGAAGTTGAAATCTCTAAACCAGAATCTAAAACTAAAGTTTGGATAGTTCCAACAAACGAAGAATTAATGATAGCAAGAGAAACATTAAGTTTAATATAGGGGGATGAGTATGAAGATATTAGTATTAAATTCAGGAAGTTCATCACTTAAATATCAATTAATAGATATGGATGCTAAACAAGTTCTAGCAAAAGGTAATTTTGAAAGAATTGGTGAGGCAGAATCTTTTCTAACACACAAAGTTAGAGGAGACAAATTTGTGATTAACACACCTGTATATACTCATAAGGATGCATTAGATATAATAATATCTGAATTATTAAATCCTAAATACGATACACTATCTTCCCTAAATCAAATAAACGGAGTGGGCCACAGAATAGTTCACGGGGGTGAAATATTTAAAGGTTCAGTTCGTATAGACGAGCAAGTTATAAATGATATAAAAAAATGTGCAGCCTTTGCACCGCTACATAATCCTGCGGCGGTGCAGGGCATTCTTGCGTGTATGGAGCTTATGCCTAATACACCTATGGTTGCTGTTTTTGATACTGCGTTTCATCAAACAATGCCAAAAGAAAGCTATATGTATCCTATACCATATGAATATTATGAAAAATATGGAATAAGAAAGTATGGAGCACACGGAACATCTCACAAGTATGTTGCGTATGAAGTTGCAAAACTTATAAATAAAGATATACAGGATTTAAAAATAGTAACTTGTCATTTGGGTCAAGGTGCAAGTATTACAGCAGTTGATGGAGGGATAAGCGTAGACACAAGTATGGGGCTTACACCACTTGGCGGAATCCCGATGGTCACTCGAGCGGGAGACTTAGACCCATCGGTTGTAACATACATAATGGAAAAAGAAGGCTTGTCACCAAAAGAAATGGAAACAGTACTAAATAAAAAATCTGGACTTTCAGGAGTAAGTAAATTAGCGCCAGACTTTAGATATATTGAAAGTGTATCTTGTGAAAATGAAGCGGCGGCTCTTGTAGTAGATATATTTGCTAGAAAAGTAGCAGAATATATTTTAAGATATGCTGCTGTAATGAAAGGGTTAGATGTTATTGTATTTACTGGCGGTATTGGTGAAAACCAAATCAGCGTAAGACGAAAAGTATGTGAATATTTAGAAGTGTTGGGCGTTAAAATAGATGACGAGGCAAATAACGTAAAGGGTAAAACCGCAAAAATATCTAAGGATTCTAAAATAGAGGTGTATGTAATACCTACGGACGAGGAAATGGCGATAGCGGTAGATACAGTAAATCTTATTTAGTGTGAGGTATATATGGAAAAAATAGAGGACATTAAACAAACATTAAAAAAATATAATGGGGAACATTTACTTATGTATTTAGATTCTTTAAATAAAAAAGAGCAAAGTGAACTAATACAAGATATAAATTCTATAGATTTTGAGTTGATGCGTGGTTTGAAGAAAGTTAATGATTTAAAGTCTGACGTAGATGTAATTGAGCCAACAATAGCTAAAAAGTACGAAGATTTTACTTGTGATAAACAAAACGAGTTAAGTAATAGAGGAAGAAACATAATATCTTCTGGACAGTATGCTGTAATTACAATGGCCGGTGGTCAAGGAACAAGGCTTGGACACAGTGGACCAAAAGGAACATTTAAATTAAAATTACAAGATAAAGATAGATACATATTTGAGATATTTATAGATAACTTTAAGAATGCCTACGATAAATATGGAATATATCTTAATTGGTATATAATGACAAGTAAAGACAACAATAATGATACGGTGGAATTTTTTGAGAATAATGGCTACTTTGGTTATCCTAAAGATAAAGTTAAATTCTTTATGCAAGGAGAACTCCCTATAACAGATATGGATGGCAATCTGCTTCTTGAAAATACACATAAAGTACTTAAAGCTGCAGATGGAAATGGCGGAGTTTTTAATGCATTATCTAAAGTTTTGCCAGATATTAAATCCAAAGGGATTAAATGGCTATTAATTACAGGTATAGATAACATATTGATAAATATTGCTGATGAGTTTTATATTGGTTTAGTAGATAGTGAAAATAAACTAAATGGTGTAAAGTCTATAGCAAAAAGTTCTCCAGAAGAAAAAGTAGGAGTGTTTTGTAAAAGAAATGGTAAGCCAAGCGTTATTGAGTATAGTGAAATGGATAATGATATGAAGTATGACAAGGATAAAAATGATGAGCTTAAATATGTAGAGTCAAACATTGTAAATCATTTGCTTAACATAGAGTTGTTAGAAAAAATTCAAAACGAAAAGCTTCCAATTCATAAGGCAATAAAAAAAATGCAATATATAGATAAAAATGGGGTTGTTCAAAATCCAGAAAATCCTTGCCTTATTAAATATGAAGCATTTATTTTCGATTACTTTAGCAAAGTAGACGATGTAACAATATTAAGGGTAGAAAGAGAAAAAGAATTTGCACCAGTAAAAAATAAAGAAGGTCAAGATAGCCCTGAAACAGCTGCAAAGTTATATAACGAGTTGCATTTTAAAGAGGTGTAATATATGAATAAGTTAGAACAAATTATAATATTGTTAGACAAGTATGGTCAACGACAGTTAGTTGAGTTTTATGATGAACTTACTGAAGAAGAACAAGATAGCTTATTAAAACAAATTAAAAATATAGATTTCGAATTAGTGACTAGGCTATATGCCGAAAGAAATGGTTCATCTAATAATGATGATATAATTGAACCATTACCTTATGTGGATAAATTGAAACTATCTGATGCTGAAATAGAAAGATATACTAAAGTGGGAGAAAAAGCAATAATAAATTCAGAACTAGCTTTTGCTACACTTGCTGGTGGTCAAGGAACAAGACTTGGACACAATGGGCCAAAGGGAACGTTTATGCTTGGGATAAATCCAGATAAATCTTTATTTGAAATAATGTGCGATAGTTTAAAACAAGCTAAAGCAAAGTACAATGTATATATACCTTGGTATATAATGACAAGTAGGGAAAACAATGATGATACAGTAAACTTTTTTGAAAACAACAATTATTTTGGCTATCCTAAAGAATTGGTTAAATTTTTTAAACAAGAAGAATTACCTATGTTAGGGCAAGATGGCAAGATATTACTTGAAACCAAGTCTAAAGTTAAAGAAGCAGCTGATGGTCACGGTGGTATTTTTGAGGCAATGTACAAAAATAACATAGTTAAAGATATGGATGCTAAAGGCATAAAATGGATATTTATAGGTGGTATAGATAATGTGCTTCTAAAAATGGTTGATCCGTTATTTATGGGAATTGCTATTGAAAAGCAAGTGAAACTTGCTGGTAAATCAATAGTAAAAGCAAATCCAGAAGAAAAAGTTGGAGTGTTCTGCAAAAGAAATAGTAAACCAAGTGTAGTAGAGTATACAGAAATCACTAGGGAAATGTCATATGAATGTGATGAACAAGGAGAATTACTGTATGGTGAATCACATATATTATGCAACTTGTTTAGTATAGATGCATTAAAACTTATTGAAAATGAAAAATTACCATATCACACGGCATTTAAGAAAAGTGCATATATAAATGCAGATGGAAATGAGATAATACCTATTTCACCAAATGCATATAAATTTGAAACATTTATATTTGATGCATTTAATAAATTTGAAGATATGTTAATATTTAGAACGTTAAGAGAAGAGGAGTTTGCTCCTATAAAGAATAAAGAGGGAGTAGATAGCCCGGAAACAGCAAGAAGACTATATACAGAATATTGGAAGATATAGAATGTATTAATAAATAGCATAACGGTTATGAAACTGTTATGCTATTTAATGTTATTGTAATTATATGAGTGCTACAGTTATTAGGAATGCAAATTTTTAACGGTACTCCAATAAAGGCACGTCTAACAAAATGAATGATACCATTATCTATTGAAATTAAAATATATGTACTTGTTACAGAAATTATTTTTAAATAATAACAACATTGTAAAGAGATAAAATCATTTGTATTAGTAAAAATCTTAGTAATAGAATTATTGGATGTGTGACATTTGTTATAGCAACAATCATTTACAGTAATATTAACATTAAAATTTTCCATGAATTACCTCCTATGACGAACATGGACAAGGATTACAACAACGCATACACGCAAATATTAATATCCTAAAAGTTCCGCTATCTATAGGTAAGTCGAAAGCTGTTGTAACACTCTCATCTACATCAAAAGAAAAATTAAATCCGAAAGTATCATTTACAAAAGTGTATCTAATTCTACAATTAGATATCCTATAAATGGTAACTCTGTAACCATTTAGAAGCTCAAATGTTGTATTGTTTGCTACGTTTGTAAAACTTCTATCTATATTAACAGGCACCCCACTTTGACATATTCTTTGCCTTATTGATACCAAGAAACATATGTTATTATCCATAAAATCACTCCGTTACAATATATTATGCTACAGAGTTTATCCAAGTTAAATTAAATTAGATATAATAAAATATATAATTTAAATAACATTTTTATTGACAGGGTTTAAAATAAATAGTATAATTTTGGTATTAAATGCGATGATGAGGGAAGAGTAAATTTTTTAGAGCTTTAAAGAGAAAGATACCTAGGCTGGAAGTATCTAAGTAATGGATTTTGAAAGACACCCTTTAAGCAGACTTATGCAAAGTAAGTACGTGTAACTACGTTAAAGTTTAATGAGTAAAAAAGTAGGGTGGCACCACGTGAGAATGTATAATCTCTCGTCCCTAATATGGTTTTTATACATATTAGGAACGGGAGTTTTTTAATATGTAAGTTATTTGTTATTAAAGGAGGATTTTTTATGAGTGAATTAATAACAGGACAAAAAAGAACAAAAAGATGTGCAGAATTCACAGAAGCAGATGTGGGTTCTAAAGTTACAGTAATGGGTTGGGTAGACACAAGACGTGATATGGGTAAAATAATATTCGTTGACCTAAGAGACAGAAGTGGAATAATCCAAGTTGTAATTGATGATAGAGTGTCTCATGAAGATTTTGAAAAGGCAAGTAAAATACATAATGAATATGTAATTTCAGTTGAAGGTACTTTACAAAAAAGAGATGAAAGCAAAATAAATAATAAAATTCCTACAGGAACAATTGAAGTTGTGGCAGATAGCATTAGAATTCTTTCAGAATGTGATACTTTACCTTTCCAAATAGGTGAAGCAGACCAAGTTGCGGATAGCACAAGACTTAAATATAGATATCTAGATTTAAGAAGTCCATTTATGCAAAGAAATCTAATGTTGAAAAGTGAAATTTGTAATGTAACAAGAAACTTTTTCAGAGAAGAAGGTTTTATAGAAATAGAAACACCAATGTTAAACAAATCTACTCCTGAAGGAGCAAGAGACTATCTTGTACCAAGTAGAGTAAACCCAGGATGTTTTTATGCACTTCCTCAATCACCACAATTATTTAAACAAATACTTATGCTTTCAGGATATGATAGATATATTCAAATAGCAAGATGCTTTAGAGATGAGGACTTAAGAGCAGATAGACAACCAGAATTTACACAAATAGATATGGAACTTTCTTTTGTTAACGAAGATGATGTTATTGATGTAAACGAAAGATTCTTAAAAAAAGTATTTAAGGAAATACATGGAATAGATATTGAGACACCATTTATGCGTATGCCATATGATGAAGCTATGAGACGTTTTGGTTCAGACAAACCAGATTTAAGATTTGGAATGGAACTTACGGATATGTCAGACATATTTGCTGGTTGCGATTTCAAAGTGTTTGCTGACTGTATAGCTCGTGGTGGAAGTGTTAGAACAATAACAGTACCAGGTGCAGCAGGATATACAAGAAAGCAAATTGATGAACTTATAGAATTCGTTAAAATATATAAAGCAAAAGGGCTTGCATCATTTGCAATAGAAAATGGAGAATATAAATCTAACATATTAAGATTTATGTCAGAAGAACAAATTGCCAAAGTAATAGAAAGAGCAAACGCAAAAGAGGGAGATTTAGTATTATTTGTTGCAGACAAAAATGAAGTTGTATTTGCAGCTTTAGGTGCATTAAGATGTGAAATGGCAAAAAGAATGAATCTAATAAACAAAGACGAATATAAATTCTTATGGGTAGTCGATTTCCCAATGTTCGAGTGGGACGAAGAAAATAACAGATGTAAAGCTGTTCACCATCCATTTACAGCTCCAAAAGATGAAGATTTAAGCTTCATGGAAGAAAGACCTTTAGATGTTAAAGCTAAAGCGTATGATATAGTTCTAAATGGAACAGAACTTGGTGGAGGAAGCATAAGAATACACTCAAGAGAAGTACAAAGCAGAGTGTTCAATTTACTCGGCTTTACAGATGAACAGGCGCAAGCGAGATTTGGCTTCCTATTAGATGCCTTTAAATATGGCGTACCACCACATGGCGGTTTAGCATATGGTTTAGATAGACTTGTAATGTTAATATTAGGTCTTGATTCAATAAGAGACACAATAGCATTCCCTAAGGATAAATCTGCTACTTGTCAAATGAGTGAAGCACCAAATGTAGTTGACCAAAAACAATTAGAAGAATTACATATAAAATTGGACTTGAAAAATGAATAAAAGTATTGTAAAATATGCGGGTAAGTAAAATATAGTGTATGAAAATTAAAAGTACAGGAGGCATAATTTATGAAAATAGGTATTTTGGGTGCAGGAGCTTTAGCAATTGCACTTACCAAAGTAATTGACAATGAAAAACATGATATTACTTTGTGGACAAAATTCGAGATGGAAAAAGAAGATATTGAACACTCAAGGGAAAATACAAAATTATTCCCTGGTGTTAGAATATCTGACGAAGTAAAAGTCACAAACGATTTGGCACAAGCTGTAGTAGGTGCAGACGTTATAATAAACGTATTACCTTTTATAGCTGTAGGAGACATTATTCCTTTGTTAAAACCTATATATGATAAAAACCAAATCATACTTAGTACAACAAAGGGAATTGATGGTGAGAATTTCACAACATCTACTAAACTTTTTGAGCAAGGCCTTGGTGCTAAGAAAATAGCAGCTCTATCTGGACCTTCATTTGCAATTGAAATTGCAAGAGGAGATAATATATCTTTTATGCTTGGTTCAAAGGATGAAGAAACAATCAAAGTTATAACGGAACTTATAGATAGTGAATCTATACGTCTTGAGCCTACAGACGATATAGATGGTGTTCAACTTGCAGGTGGTATTAAAAATGCTATTGCTGTTGGTTCTGGAATGCTTGATGGACTTAAAGCTGCAGACTCAACTAAAGCTGCATATATAGCTATGGGTATGGCAGATATGGCTAAACTTATTGTAAGTCTTGGTGGTAAAAAAGAAACTGCATATACTTATGCTGGCATTGGAGATTTACTTCTTACATGTATGAGTAACACAAGTCGTAATTTTACATTTGGTTCATATGTAGGACAAGGTTTTACTGTTGAACAAGCATTCGCAAGAATGGGTGGCAAAACAGTTGAAGGGTATAAAGTAATAAGAACATTACACAAATATGCTAAAGAAAAGAAGTTGTCTTTGCATACTATTAATACTCTTTACAATATCGTATTCGAAAACGGAGATAAGAAACAAATAAAGAAAATATAATAATATAACCGGGAATTTTCCCGGTTATATTAATTCTTGGCTAGGGATACAAACATTAATAATACTTTGTCTGTCAAAGGTAGAAATGGTTGTATATCCTATTTTCTTATACCGTTCTATTAAAAGCTCTATTGGACTTTCAGGAGAATAAAAAACAATTTTGATAGGAAAGTCTATGACTTTTATCCAACCTAGTTTCATTACTGCAAAATCTTCTAAGTCTATAATTTTTCTCCGCGTACGTAGTTTGAAAAATTCTTGCATAATTTCTTTATAACAATTGTAGTCTTTAAGTTTTAAGTTGTCTAAGTACCTCTTAACTATTTGCGTATGGGCTTTGGCTTGAGAACAAGACTTACACTCTACACTGTACACATCTGGCAAAATCCAACCTGACATAATCATAATAACACCTCCAAATTATTGTAAGTTTTATTAATATGCGTATAAAGTATTATATGTACAATGTATTAAAAGGTGCTACAAATATTATTTACAATTTAATAATACTGTGGTACAATTTGTGTGCGGAGGATGTTATGGAGAACATTAGAAATTTTAGTATTATAGCGCACATAGATCACGGCAAATCTACTGTTGCAGATAGACTGTTACAAATTACTAACACTATAGAAGCTAGAGACTTAAAAGCTCAAGTGTTAGATAATATGGATATAGAACGTGAAAGAGGAATAACAATAAAATCCCAAGCTGTAAGAATGAAATATAACAAAGACGGAAAAGAATATATATTAAATTTAATAGATACTCCAGGACATGTAGATTTTAACTATGAAGTATCTCGTTCACTTGCAGCATGTGAGGGGGCAATACTTGTTGTTGATGCTTGTCAAGGAGTTGAAGCTCAAACACTTGCAAATGTGTATTTAGCTCTTGAAAACAACTTGGAGATTATTCCTATAATAAATAAAATAGACTTACCACAATCAAGACCAGATGAAGTTAAAAATGAAATAGAAAACATAATTGGAATAGAGGCAATGGAAGCTCCTTGCGTTTCTGCAAAGACTGGTCTTAATATGGAACAAGTATTAGACGAAATAATAGAAAAGATACCAGCACCTAAAGGAGATATAAATGCGCCTACAAAAGCTTTAATATTCGATTCTAAGTACGATAACTACAAAGGTGTGGTTGTTCATGTTAGACTTATTGACGGCAAGCTTAAACGTGGAGACAAGATACTTGCTATGGCTAGCGGTAGAGAGTATGAAATCGTTGAGGTTGGATATTTTAAGGTTGGAGATTATACAGAAGCTGAGGAACTTAAAGCAGGAGAAGTTGGATATATAACAGCAAGTATTAAAGATATTTCAGATATACGTGTAGGAGATACATTAACGTTAAAATCTAACCCGGCAACTGTTGCTTTACCTGGTTATAAAGAGGTTAAGTCGATGGTTTATGCGGGAATTTTCCCAGCTGATGGAAGTGATTATGAAGAACTTAAAGAGGCACTACTTAAACTTAAATTAAATGATGCATCTTTAAATTTTGAACTAGAATCTTCAGCAGCTTTAGGGCATGGATTTAGATGTGGATTTTTGGGTCTTCTTCATATGGAAATAATTGAAGAAAGAATAGAAAGAGAGTATGGGATAGATATAATTACAACTGCACCATCTGTTATATATAAAGTATATAAGACAAATGGGGAAGTGCTGGAGTTATATAATCCAGCTGACATGCCAAATCCACAAGAAATAGACCATATGGAAGAACCAATTGCAAAGGCAGAAATTATAGTACCAAAAGAATATGTTGGAAACGTAATGGAACTCGCAACTGAAAGACGTAGTGATTTTATAAATATGAAATATATAGACGCAAACCGAGTTTGTTTAGAATATAATATGCCATTAAATGAAATTATATATGATTTCTTTAATAGCTTAAAATCTAGAACAAGAGGATATGCTTCTTTTGATTATGAAATATCTCATTATACAAAATCACAACTAGTAAAATTAGATATACTTCTTAATGGAGATGTAGTAGATGCATTATCTTTTATAGTACATAGAGCTAAAGCTGAAACAAGAGGCAGAAAGATAGCAGAAAAACTTAAAGAAGTTATACCAAGACAATTATTTGAAATTCCTATACAAGCGGCTATAGGTGGTAAGATAATTGCAAGAGAAACTGTTAAAGCAATGAGAAAAGATGTACTTGCAAAATGTTATGGAGGAGACATCTCAAGAAAGAAAAAACTTCTTGAAAAACAAAAAGAAGGTAAAAAAAGAATGAGACAAGTGGGTAGTGTAGAACTCCCATCAGAAGCATTTATGACAGTTTTAAAAGTAGATGATTAGATAAAATACAAGTGGAGATTAACTTCACTTGTGTTTTTGTTTACATAATTGACAGATTGCATCCGAAGTGATATAATTATTCATGTAGATTGCAGAAAAAACTTTAATAATTTAAAGGAGAATTAGCAAATGAAGTTTAACAATTATATGCAGATTGAATTTCCCAGTGTAAGCTCCAACGAAGATTTGGCTCGGAAAGTAGTTGCAAATTTTGCCGAGCAACTTGATCCGACCCTCGAAGAACTTAGTGAAATTCGAACCGCCGTTGCCGAAGCTGTAGCAAATGCCATTGTGCATGCTTATCCTGATTCTTTAGGCAAAATTACAGTAAGATGTCGTATCCTTAAGGATGACACACTGGACATTATTGTCAAAGACAATGGAGTCGGCATTGAAGATGTTGAACGGGCAAAGATGCCTATGTTTACAACTACTTCTGAACGCAGCGGCATGGGCTTTACCCTTATGGAATGTTTTATGACTTCCTGTGAGGTAAAGTCTGAAATTGGCAAAGGAACAACTGTGCATATGAAAAGACGAATTGTTTCAAGAAAAAGCTACGTTAGTGGCGAGTGAGTAAAAAGTAAGCGGGTTAAAACTCGCTTACTCTTCTTTTAATTTGTTTTTTAATTTTATAGCTGCTCTTACTGCTTCATAACCACCATCATATATTTTTGCTTTGTTTGCTTTCATTATATTTTCGCACATAGCAGTTATGTTTGAAGTTTCATTAATTAATAGTTCTAACATACCAGTTGCTTGGTTAAATGTTCTACATTCTATAGTACCATCACCAATTTCAGATGAACGAAGGGCACCATATGCTTCGTGAGCACCTACTCTACGTATAAGAAGTTTTGGAACAGGGTAAAAGGCAAGTTCACTTGGCTTTGTAATCATAACATCGCATTCTCTCATAAGTAGATTAGTTGAATATACAGCAGCAAATATATCTTTATGATAAAACACGTGTATTCCTGTAAGTTCATCATCGTATGCAGCCTTTGTACAAAATGCTTCTGTAACTTCAAAATTGTCTGCATGGAAATTAGCTATTTTATTAAAATTAGGAATGTCATTTATTAGTATATTTAGTACATCTTTATGGTCTCCTATATTTAGAAAAACGCAAGCACGTTTTTGTTCTACATACGGTATTAATGTGATAAGTAACTTTTTAATCATATCCAAACCGGCGCCAGCACCACCAACAGGGATTAAGAAACGTACAGGTTTGTTTTTATTCATTCTTTTTATTCTACGTTTAGAGTCTAAGTCTATATTACTTGCTATTTCATGGTCCACATAATGTCCAGCCATACATATATCTTGTTCATCCATTATTTTTATATGTCCGTGTCTCATTTCGCATAGTGTTTTATATCCTAAATATGAAGAAGGTGTTTGTACTGTGTGTAGTGCACCTTCTGCTAAATGAAGAGCCATAGGATAGTTGTCTGGTATTGCATTTACAACACATTTCATACCAGCGTGTATTGCAGCTTGTGCAGGCCATGAGTGGGTTGCTATAAATGGTAAAGTCTTATATAAGTCTTGGTATGCTCTTGTCATAAGTTCACTATTCTTCTGGTCAATTGCATTGCTTTCTAAATTTTTGTATGCTTTTTTACTACCGGGTTCCCAAAGTAATTTATCAAAAAGAGGTATTCTTTGAGATAGTCTAGAGCCTAAAGAATATAAATCATTAAGATAAGATATTACTTTGCCACCCGTTGTATCTTCAAAAGAAATAAGGTCTAACCAGTAAGGAGTATATCCCAAAGCGTATGCACAAGATGCAATAGCCATAGATATTCTGTAATGACCATATCCCATACGTATATTTCCAACAATTAAAGCATTGCTTGGGAGTTCTATTTTTTTATTTGAACGAACTAAGTTTTGTACTCCAAAGAATTTGTTAAGCACTGGATTTGGTACTGCTCTTAAATGATATATTTGTTTAGTATCATCTCCGAATTTTAAAGCATAACGTTTCTTTGAGAAACAAGCATGCATGTAGCTTAGTTTGTTTATCTCGTTACCAAAAACTTTTTTTGAATGAGACATATTATCACCTCTATTAATAGAATGTTATCATATACAAATATATAAAACAATGATTAAAGCAAAAGTATACATAAATGTTATAATTATGAAATGTTTGAATGTGTGATTGTAAAATGTACTAATATATGTTAGAATGTAAATATATTTGGAGGAGATATGGGATTAATATATGGAATAAATCCAGTGCATGAAGCAATAGTATCTGGTAAAACAATAAATAAATTATATGGTTCAAAAGGAAGTAAAGAAGTATATGAACTTTTGAAACTTGCAAAAACAAAAGGAATTGTAACTGTAGAAGCAGATAAAATAAAATTAGACAAGATGGTAACAAAAGACGGAGAAAAGTTAAAAAATTCTCAAGGTGTAGTTGCTTCTGTTACAGATTATGAGTATTTTGAAATAGAGGATATATTAGAATACGCTAGTTTAAAAGGAGAAAAGCCATTTGTAGTTATATTAGATAAGATAGAAGATCCACACAATTTAGGTGCTATAATACGTAGTGCTGAATGTATGGGTGTACATGGTATAATAATACAAAAAAGAAATGCATGTCAAATTACAGATATAGTTGAAAAAACAGCAGCTGGTGCGGTTAATTATATGAGAGTAGCTAGAGTAACTAATATAACTAGAGCAATAGAAGAATTAAAAAAAGCAGGACTTTGGATATATGGCTTGGATATGGAAGGTGCCACAACTATATATGAGACTGACTTAACAGGAAGCATAGGTATAGTTGTTGGCAACGAGGGCGAAGGATTATCTAGACTGGTTAGAGAATCTTGCGACGGTATTATTAAAATACCAATGGTAGGAAAAACAGAGTCGCTTAACGCATCTGTAAGTACAGCAATAACAATATATGAAATTGCAAGACAAAATGCATTAAAATAGAATAATTTTTTTGCACAAACAAAACATGTAAAAATTACCACATATTTTTGTAATAATTTTGTAATAATTATATTGACTTCTCAAATATATTATTGTATAATGAATATAGTGATTTGAGAGATTAATATATATTACAATATATATTAAGATTAACTACAT
>JAZSRF010000081.1:0-5840 GCA_045538335.1 Clostridia bacterium
GTAGTAAACATATACGTATGTTATTTGTTTGATAAAATGTTAAAAACAAAATCTTTTTCCTTACGAAATAGTATAATAATTTTAGTTTCCAATATATTAATAACAGCTTTAGCAACATATATAGAATTTTTTGTTAATACATTTATTTCTGCAATTATATTGTGTTTAATGTTTGGGATATTATTAGGCGTATTAACAAAAAGAAAACTTGGTTATTCAATAATTGTAACAATAACGGCATATGCTATTTCATTTATTTGCCAGGGTATAGCAGCTATTATACAATTTATACCATATAAAATTATATATAAATGTTTTAACATAGAAAGTAGAGTGATAAGTTTAGTTGTTATTTTAGTAATTCAGTATTTATTAATGTTTGCGTTTTTTAAAATAAAAAAGTTTAAGAACGGTTTTTCGTTTTTGGAGAATAAATTTAATAATGAAATAACAGATATAATAATGATGAATATTGGAACAATAGTAATGATAATATATAGTTTGACAGGTACACATTATGATGAAATAACAAGAAATTTCTTTATTGCTTTTTCTATATTAGGGACAACAATGTTTTTAACAATTCAAAAGATGCTTAATATGTACTATAAACAGAAGCTACTTACAGATACAATGGAAGAATATAAGAAAGAAATAGCTGAAAAGCAAAATGAAATAGATTCATTAAAACAAGATAAGAAGAATGTAAGCAAAATCACACATGAATTCTATAATAGACAAAAGGCATTGGAATTGCTAGTAACAAGTAACATGAATTCAGATAATATAGATAAAGAAAATATAAGTCCTAGTGTATTAAAGATAATAGAATCGCTAACTAATGAATATTCTGAAAGATTCGAACAAAGTAAAGAATTACCAAAGCTTGATGAGACAGGAATACCAGAAATAGATAATATGTTTAAATATATGCAAAGTGAGTGTTGCAGCAATAATATTAATTTTAATTTGAAAATAATGGGTAACATTCACTATTTAGTAAATAATATAATTCCTAAGAACAAATTAGAAACATTAATAGGTGACCATTTAAGAGATGCAATTAATGCGGTTAATTTAATCGACGAGGACAATAAGGAAATTCTTGCAATACTTGGGATTAAAAATAAGAAGTATGAATTCTCTGTTTACGATAACGGTGTAGATTTTACAATTGATACTTTAATGAAATTAGGACTAGAGTCAGTTACTACTAATGCTGAAAGAGGTGGTACTGGTACGGGATTTATGACAACATTTGAAACTTTAGCTGAAACTAAAGCCAGTTTAATAATAACAGAATATCCAAAAACAAAAGATAATACATACACAAAATGTGTAACTATAAAATTTGATGGAAAGAAACAATATAAAATAGTTTCATATAGATCGGAAGAGTTAAAACTAGTTTGTGGTAGTAAACGTATAAAAATAGAGGAAATAAAAGGTAAATAAATATATTTAAAGGTTAGTGAACGTGAAAATCACTAATCTTTTTTAAATCTTTTTGGTTGAATATGTTTTTGTGTAATGATATAATTTGCAAAATAAATATATATAAATAAAGAGGTGTAATATGGAATATCGTTTAGATAAATATAACAATAAGGTTTCTGTACTTGGTTATGGCTGTATGAGATTTACTCAAAAGGCTGGTAAAATAGACATAAAAAAGACGGAACAAGAGATAATGATGGCTTATGAGGCGGGGGTAAATTATTATGATACAGCATATATTTATCCTGGAAGTGAAGCCGCTTTAGGAGAAATACTTAGTAAAAATAACATAAGAAATAAAGTATATATTGCTACTAAACTTCCTCAGTATATGATAAAGTCAAAAGAGGGTGCTGAAAAATGCTTTAACGAGGAATTAAGACGTTTAAAGACAGATTACATAGATTATTACCTAATGCATATGTTAACGGATGTAAAGAGCTGGGAGCGTCTTGTAGAGCTTGGTATTCTTGAGTGGTTAGAAGATAAAAAGCAAAAAGGTGTAATACGTCAAATAGGCTTTTCATATCACGGCAATTCAGATATGTTTTGTAAGCTTATTGATGCATATAATTGGGATTTTTGCCAAATACAATATAATTATTTAGATGAGCATTCCCAAGCAGGTAGGACCGGATTAAATTATGCTGCAAGTAAAGGAATACCAGTAATTATTATGGAGCCGCTTCGCGGAGGAAGACTTGTAAATAGTTTGCCAGAAAAGGCTGAGAAACTTTTTGAAAGCTATAATATCAAACGCTCACCTGCAGAATGGGCTTTTAGATGGTTGTGGAATCAAAAAGAGGTTATGTGTGTTTTATCAGGCATGAATTCTAAAGAAATGGTAGAGGAAAATATTAAAGTTGCATCCACGTCAAAAGTAGGAGAATTTAATGAACAAGATGAAGAATTACTAAAAGGAGTCGTGACTGCTATAAATGATAATATGAAAGTGGGATGTACAGGATGTCGTTATTGTATGCCGTGTCCTAAGAATGTAGATATACCAGGAACATTTTCGGCGTATAATAAATGCTACACAGATAACAAATTTACAGGGTTAAAAGAATATTTTATGTGTACGGTTCTTAGAAAGGATTCTACGTCTGCGTCTAATTGTATTGAATGCGGTAAATGTGAGAAACATTGTCCTCAAGGGATAGCGATAAGGAAAGAATTAAAAAACGCAAGGAAAGAATTAGAAGGACCACTATATAAAATTGCAAGTAAGATAGCAAAAAGATTTTTAAAATATTAATTATTTTTCTTATTAATCAAGGAGTAAATAAAAAATGATAGAATTAATAAGTGTAGATATAAATAGATTTAAAGATAAAATATATCCAGAATATTTAAAATTATTTCCAGACTCTGAAAGGAAGTCGTACAAACAATTAGAAACAGCTTTCAAAAAGTCAATATTGCAAATAATTGAAATAAGAAGTGGTAAACATTTTGTGGGATTTATTTTGGTTAATTCGTTAGACAAAAATGGATATTTGCAGGTAGATTATTTTGCAATATTACCTGAATTCCAAGGTAGAGGATATGGTACGCAAGCTCTAGAAAAGCTAAAACATATGAGTAATGAATATAAAGGAATATTTATTGAAGTAGAGAAATTGGGATTAGGTGAAGATAAAGAAGAAAATGATTTAAGACAAAGGAGAATGCAGTTTTATAAAAAACTAGGGTTTATTGAACTAAATTGTGATTTTATATTATATAAGGTTATCTATACACCGCTATTACTTCCTATTATGGATAAAATAGAAAGTGAAAATAAAATAATAAAAGATATATTTCAAATATATTATGCGACAATAGGTGGTAGTAGAGTTGATAAAAACTGTAGTGTAATAAGGAGATAAAAATGAAAGTTATAACTATAAAACAACCATGGGCGACATTGATTGCTAAGGGATATAAGGAATATGAATTTAGAACATGGAAAACAAACTATAGAGGAAATATATTAATACATGCAGGAAAGGGGATAGATAAAGAGGCTATGCAAAGATTTGAACATCTCAATTTGGAATATCCATCTGGATGTATTATAGCTAAAGCAACATTAACAGACTGCATTTTTGTAGATGATAATTTTAGAAAGCAAGTTGTACCAAAAGATCCTTTGATATATAAAGGTATAGCAGTGAAAGACAATTGGAAAGGTTACGGATTTAAATTAGAAAATGTTCAAGAAATAGAGCGTATGTGTGTTAATGGTAAATTAAGTTTTTGGGAATATGATTATACAGAATAATACAGTTCAATTGGTTGTGAAGAAAATACATGCATTTAGCGAAATCACTTCACATAATATTGATAAAAATCTCTTTTTGTGATAAAATACAAGAAGGGATTTTATTAAAGCTAACAATAATTTGGAGGTAAAGTAATGGCAAGGTATAAGAATCATTTGGGACTGGACCCTATCACTATGTATGGTATGTTGCTTCAAGGAAAGTTAAAAACTTTTCCCAATAATTATCTTGATAAAAAAAGCATCAAGGTTATGGTTCGGCATCTTATCTTAACACTTCACAGTTACACTCGAGAAGATGTTTTGACAAAGGTAAATCATGCATTTTTGCAGGATAATTGCCTTGGAGGAGCTAAGAAGTTCTTCAATAATAGAGATGTCGAGATGCTTATCTACTGTTTCCCGGAATGGAAGTTAAAAGCGTGGGAGTTTGAAAAAGTACCACAAAACTTTTGGAAGAGTGTGGAAAATCAAAGAGACTTTGTTTTATGGGTAGCAAAGAAGGAAAAGATAAAGTTTCGTACCAAGGAGGACTACAGAAAGATAACAGTTGAACTTATTATGAGGTATGGGGGCAGCAAGGCAATGCGTCGAGCGGGAAGTTTATTTGACTTGTTAAACACGGTTGCGTGTGATAAGTACAAAAAGTGGGAGATAACTGTAATTTGGCCTTGGCGAGAGGATGAAGTGATTCCTGCGATTAAGTGGCTTGTAGAAGAAAAGCTACAGCTCACTCCTGAGCAGGCTTGTAATTTAACAAAGCAAGATTTTATAGATAATAATCTAGATGGACTTCTTGCGCACATTGGAAATAGGAGCGTCCTTAAAGCTTTAGAGCTTGCATATCCTGGAATGTATTACCGGGATAGTAGATACGGTATTAAGCTTAAAAAGTAATAAAAAAAGAATAAGTTTTGATATTTCAAAGCTTATTCTTTTTTATTGAAATACATGAGTGTAATAAGTTATAAATATATTAACAAATATATAATATTTTATTGAAAAAAACTTTTTCAGATAGTATAATAAATATATTAGAGGAGGTGCTAGCATGGAATATTCTAATGGCAATACAATGACAAGAAAAGAATATTTAAAAAGCAAAAAGAAAAGCAATTTTTGGCTTTCTAAGCTTAAGTACGTCCTTTTAATTATAGTAGTAATACTATTAGGCGTTTATGTTTTTAAACAACTGAACGTATATAACAATGTAACTAAACTAGCAAATAAAGTAGTTGAAGAAACAAAACTTGCAAGAACAATGACAATGTATTACGTATCTGAACCTTATACTAAAGATGGAAATACATCAGTCATGTTATACAAATCTTATGATGAATCAAGAACACAAATTGCTGGTAGTGAAAACTTTAGTAATATTAGAGTTGTAGAGAATAAGCTGTATGGGATTTGTGAAGGTTTGTTATACTCAATAGATTTATTGACTAATGAAAAGGTACAAATTACGGACAAAAAAGTACAAGATTATTTAGTTCAAGATGCAGCAATATATTTAAAGTTAGACGATGGAATATATAAACATGTTGTGGCCTCAGGAGAAACTAAAGAAATAATTGACGGAAAATGTTTTGGATTTGTTATAGAAGGTAATAATATTTATGTTATAACAGCTGGAAAGACAAGTAAAAGCATAATAAAATATAATTTAAATGGTAAAAAAGAAAAAGAGCTATCAGATAAATATATTGTAACTAGCATGATATTAAATAATGACAATATATATTTTATAAACTCAAAAGATTCTAATATGTATATGGTTTCTAAATCTGGTGGCAAAATACAAAAAGTATTAGATAGTAAAATTGCAAAATCAGAGAATGTTGTTTGCTACAAAGATACTATATATTACATAAATAAAAGCGATAACAATACGCTGTATATGTATAATTTAAAAACTAAAGAAATAAAACTTGTTGTAAAGAAAAATATTGAGTCAATTCAAATGGATGGAAATATAATTTATTATACAGTAGCAGGGACTATAGGAATTAACAAATTAGATATAGAGATATGGATAAAAAGGAGTTGTTCGAGAACATTAAGAGAAAAGGTTCTT
>JAZSRF010000062.1:0-4621 GCA_045538335.1 Clostridia bacterium
AATTATTTAGTCGGGTAGGTTTCAACCCATATAAAAATATTATAATAGGAGTGTGTAAATTATGAAACAAACAACAAAAAAACAACAAGTTAAAATCAGCGTAATTATTGAGGCATTAGGAAGTCATCACGAAACTATTAAAAACGCTTATAAGAAAGAATATAATAAAAGCGTTAATTATCAATTAATTGATATGTTAGAATATTTAGATTTAGAAACAATGGAAGTTGAAAGACAAGGTGCATTATATAATAGGGGAGTTATTGGTGAAAATATCATAAAATACCATATCTTAAATACACTAGATAAGGCATTTAATGGTTGTAAATCAATTAATAATACTTGTGATATTGACTTAAGAAAATGCGATATTGACTTATTAAGTGAGTTAGGACTTAAACGCTCAACATATGAAATAAAGACATTAACAAAGGTTGCAAACGCTCACCAATCACAACACCACAATAAAAACTATATAATACTAGATTTAAAATATAGTAATAGTGTTGTGCTTGTAGAAAGTAAAGACCTTATAAATGACAATAGCGGTCACGTGACTGGCTATACTAAAGGCGTAAAACTTGACTTATTAAGTGAGTTAGTAGGGCTTGAATAGTCCTACTAGCCACCCAAAAGGGCGACGGAAAAAAGATAAAATAGTGCTTGACTTTAATATTCAGATGTGATAAAATATATATGTATAAAGGAGTGTGTGATATGAAAAATAAACATCTATTAAACATCTACTGCGATATGGACGGAGTTATTGCTGACTTTAACGCCGAAGAAAATGCTGTTGAACGCTTTGCGAGTGAAAAAGGTTTCTTTAAAAACCTAAAACCAATGAACGCCGACGGAATGGAAAAACTAATTGAAGCCGACGGAAAAATTATTAACTTGTTTATCTTAAGTGCTAGTCCAAATAAACTAGCCGATAAAGATAAAATCGCTTGGTTAAAACAACATTATCCACAAATCAAAAGAAGAAATATCATCATAATGAGATGTGGTGAAAACAAAGCCGACTACATAAAAACTGAAAGAGGTATCTTGTTAGATGATTATGGAAAAAATTGCAAACAATGGCGTGAGCGTGGTATGGTTGCGATAAAAATTGAAAATAGTTTAATCAGTCATTTAGTTGAGATAGGGTTGAGATAATACCCTATCCCGACGGAAAAATAGTTGAAATAAGTGTTGACAAGTAAATAAAGATATGATATAATATTAATGTAAATAAATAAAGAAAAGGTAGGTATAAATTATGAAAAACACATTACATTACATTAGAAGAATTGAAGAAATGAGAGGTAAATACTTAAATAAGTATTTCAGTGCGGGGCAAATTGATAGCATATTCAGTGAAATAAGCAAAGTAAGAAAAGAAACAGCCGACGGAAAAAACTTTGAATGTAAATATTACTTCGGTGTTGATGGTCATTATATGGATTTTAAGGTATTAGTGAAAAATTGTGGAGTAACATTTAAATCAACTGGTGCAATGTGTCCTATTACAAATCAACCAATGAGTGCAAAGGTAAAACAATATTGTGTTGTTACTATTGACTTAGCCGACGGAATTAGTAAATATATTGAAAAATTAAAGGAAATGTATATTGATTTAGAAAATCGTATTGAAGAATACACTACACCAACATATGAAGAATATTTGGGTCATTACCTAATAAGAGAAAAAATGTATAATAGTAATTGGGATTGTTTGAGTATACAAGAATTAAAAAAATTCTTAGGTAAAGAATTAGCCGACGGAAAAAGTGTTGTCATTAACAATTCTACAATTATGAAATTATTTAATTCAAACCAAATTAGTTTAAGACTTGCAAGATATTTACATAATTATTTAAAGAAAAATTTTTGGAGAAATGATAAAGAAATTGTATTTAATTATGTAAATGTGACTGAAAATTATAATAATAGAGTACAACACGATAAAGATTATATTGAAAATTTACAAAATCGCCTTGTAGAAATTGAAACTAATATAAAAGAATGGGAAGAGATTAAGGGTTTATACTCTTAATCCTACCCGACGGAAAGTTCTTATCAATTCTCTTTACAAAAGAATTGAAATATGATATAATATATATATGAAAGGTAAAGGTGTTTATATGAATTTACAATTATGTGTGCCATACGAAAAGTGTATATTTCACTGTCCAATGTGTATTGCAGCCGACGGAAAAAAGTTTAATAATTTATATGAAAGTGATAGAGATTTATATTTCTCAAGATTAGCAAAGGCATTAGATAAGACCGACGGAAATGTTGTTTTAACTGGAGATACTGAACCAACATTAAATAAACAATGGTTAACTGATGTAATCAAGTTTATAAAATCTTATAAAGGTCATAAAATTGAAATACAAACTCACAACTATGACCTAGACAACGGATTTGAAATGCTTGACTTAATTGATGTTGTAGCATACTCAATAACAAGCCCGACGGAATTAATGAAAGTAAATAATTTACATAGATTTAGTGGTATTAATAGACTTGTAATACTTGGAACAAAACCAAATGCAAGAAAATTACAAGGATTTGAACTACCCGACGGATTTCAACAAGTGACAATTAAGTTATTACAATATGGTGAAAGTGATAAAGCAAATGGTATTGTAGATTTAATTAGGGCGACGGAAGATATGTTTGAAGGTATTAAGTTTGCCGACGGAATTAGTGTTCGCATTGACACTAATTGTCAAGAAAGTGACAATCGTTATAGAGTATTTAGAGAAAATGGTATACGTTATAAGGGTTGGTAGAAATACCGACCCGACGGAAAGAGGGTGTAAATATGGATAACGTAAAATTAGTATGTAGAGTATTAAGTCAACTTGGACTAGACTATGATGGAGACATTGACGTCGACGGAACAGGTGAGTTGAATGTATATGATGGGTCAACTTGGCTAGGCACAATATCATTCGTTGGCGGAGAGTTGATGGATTGGGCATAATTGCCCCGACGGAAATTTCCGTCTCCTGCCGACGGAAAAGTATGTATATACATATGTATGTATAGCCATAAATACCGCCGCGGCGAGCCCGACGGAAATATTGAAAAATAGTTGTTGCAATTGTATTTGTTTTGTGATATAATATTATATGTAAGGTGGTGGTAAAATTGATTATATTACAAATGATTTTAGGTATTATAATTTATTTTGGTTTTGTATTTTGTGTGTTGGTGTTTGTTATATGGTTAGACTAACGCCGACGGAAATATCAAAAAATAGTTGTTGTAATTAAGTTTAAAGTGTGATATAATATATACATATAAAGGAGGTTAATTATATGTTAGAGGTAATTATAGGTGCAACTATAGGTGGTCTACTTTTCATACTCTTTATAGGGTGGATAATTGGTGCTTTTGATGATATAAAGTGGTTGTAATATAGGAAGCCCGACGGAAACATTGAAAAATAGTTGTTGCAATTAGGTTTAAAGTGTGATATAATATATATGTATTAAGGAGGTAGTAATAATATGACAAGAACATTATATCAAGTAAAATATAGTTTTATGGGTTCAACTTATAAGGTGCATAGTGCATACCCGACGGAAAAGATGGCTCAAAAAGTAAAAGCCAAAATTGAGGAAAAGCATCCAAGTTATAAGGCAAAAATTGAACCGATTAAAGTGCTTGACTATGAAAAGTAATCAAGCCGACGGAAATAGTAAAAATTAAGTGTTGACAAGCAAGTTAAAAAATGATATAATATATACATATAAAGGAGGTTAAAGTGTATGTGGAATGTTATTGGTATGAAATCGAAAAAAGTGTATTATAGTGGTGAAACATACAAACAATGTTTGGACGCTATGAAACGAATGACAACAAATGAAACATTAAATATCGTTGTAGCCGAATAATCGGCCGACGGAAAAAGTGTAAAGTTGTAATTGACAAGCACTATCAAATATGATATAATATATATGTAAAAAGTTGATAGTGCTTGATAATCTGAATAAAGGGAAATCAAGCCCGACGGAAAAAGTTAAAATTAAGTGTTGACATATAATATCAAAAATGATATAATATATATGTAAATAAGTGATAAGCCATCACAAAAAATAAATATGAAAGGTAAGGTATAAAATTATGGCTGAAACAAAACAATGGACACCAAATGAAACTCAAAAACAATTTATGGGAGCATTAAACAAAGATAACTATTTATCTTTAAAACAAGTTAGTGCTAAGTTAAAAAAGGAAATCAAGACTGGCTCAATTAACACTTTAAAAGTTAAAGGTTTAGTTGAAACAAAAGAAAATGCTATTGAATATAAGGCTGAAATTGTAGAAACAAGAACATACGCCGACGGAACAGTAATCGTAATCAAGAAAACTAAAGAAGATAGCGAAACTGGGTATAAGTTAGTGTAATGCTAACTTACCCCACCCGAAAGGGTGACGCCGACGGAAAAATAAAATTAATTACTTGACAACTATATGCAAGTATGATATAATATATATGTAAATGGTTGACAAGTTTTCAATGGAATAGTCAAGACCTCACACTCCTACTTGACTATTGCATTGAGGACTTGTCCCCGACGGAAAAAGGTTGTGGCTACGTCCAAACCACAACAAAAGG
>JAZSRF010000017.1:0-18677 GCA_045538335.1 Clostridia bacterium
CTCTGGTGGCCAAAAGCAAAGATTAACCATAGCAAGAGCTTTAGTTAAGAAACCAAAAATTCTTATTATGGATGATAGCGTAAGTGCGCTTGATGCTACTACTGAAAAGAATTTAAGAGAAGCGTTAAGGCATGAAATGAAAGATACAACAATATTTGTAATTACTCAAAGAATAAGTAGTTGCAAAGAAGCAGATAAAATACTTGTTATTGATGACGGAACTATTGTTGGTGAAGGTACACACGACGAACTTATTGCCAATAATAAGGTGTACAAAGAAATAAGTGATTCGCAAAATCAGGAGGTGAGAGACGATGGCTAAGATGGGACCTCCTAAAGGAAAGAAATTTGAAAAACCTAAAGATACTAAACAAACTGTAAAAAGATTATGGGGTTACCTAAGACAAAGTAAATTGCTTCTAGTTACGGTGATAGTTTTAGTTATACTTGCGGCGGTTATAGATATGGCATCTATTTATGTCTTAGCACCAATAATTGATGATTATATTATGCCAATGGTAGAAAATAAAGGCGCAAGTGAATATGTAGCAGGACTTGCCAAAATGATAGGAATATTTTTGAGCCTAGATGTAGCATATGTAGTATGTAATTATATATCTTCAAAAATAATGATTAAGATTTCTCAAAATACGGTTATGACAATGAGAAATGAACTTGTAGAGAAGATAGAAAAACTTCCTATCAAGTATTTTGATACTCACCCATATGGAGAGCTAATGAGTAGAATTACAAATGATATGGATAATTTGAGTAACACGTTGAACAGTAGTGTTACACAAATTATATCTGGATTCTGTACGCTTATACTTGCATTAATTGCAATGTTTAGTATAAATGTTGCGATGACGTTTATATCTATTGTAATAATTCCGATTATAGCAGTAGTTGTTGTAAGTTTCGCTAAAATTACAAGAAGACAATTTATTAAACAACAAGAATGCTTAGCGAAAGTTAATGGCTATGTAGAAGAATATATATCTGGACAAAAAGTAATAAAAGCATTTAATAAAGAAGACGATGTAATAGCTGGATTTGATGAGGTTAACGAAATTTTAAGAAAAGAAGGATTTAAAGCTCAATTTACATCTGGTGCAATTATGCCGATAAGTGGAGCTATAAACCAAATAGGAACAGCATTTACAATGGTGCTTGCAGGTATATTTGCAGTACAAGGTAAGATTTCTATAGGAAATATAGTGTCTTTTAATAAGTTTTCTAATCATTTTGGAAGACCAATAAATGAAATAGCAAACCAATTTAACGTAATACAGTCAGGTCTTGCGGGTGCTGAAAGAATGTTTAACATTATGGATGAAGAGGAAGAATATCCAGATAATACTGGGAAGGAACAACTTGCTCAAGTTAGAGGACACGTAGAATTTAAAAATGTCTCTTTTGGTTATGATGAAAATAAACTAATTATTAAAAACTTTAATTTGGAAGCTAATCCTGGTGAGACAATAGCGTTGGTTGGACCTACAGGTGCTGGTAAGACAACAATTATTAATCTTCTAACAAGATTTTACGATGTAACAGAGGGAGAAATTTTAATTGATGGAAAGAATATTAAAGAGCTAGACAAATATTCTTTAAGAGAAGCTTTAGGTATTGTGCTTCAGGATACTGTAATGTTTTCTGAAACGGTAAAAGAAAATATACGTTATGGAAAACTGGAAGCTACAGATGATGAAGTTAAAGAGGCGGCGAAACTTGCTAATGCACATCAGTTTATAAAACGATTACCGCAAGGTTATGATACAAGGCTGGCTGAAGATGGTGGTAATATTTCGGTTGGTCAAAGACAATTGTTAAATATATCTAGAGTAATACTTAACGACCCAGATATATTAATACTTGATGAAGCAACAAGTAATGTAGATACTAGAACAGAGGTACACGTTCAAGATGCGATGAATAAGCTACTCGATGGAAGAACAAGTTTTGTTATTGCACACAGACTTTCTACAATACAAGGTGCAGATAAAATAGTTGTTATAAATCACGGAGAAATTGTAGAACAAGGAAATCATAATGAATTAATTAAAAATCAAGGGATGTACTACACAATGTATACAGGTATGTTTGACAGCATAGAAGAATAATTAAAACGCTCTAGAGCAGTAGCTCGAGAGCGTTTATTGTTTATAAGTCGTTTTTTAGAATAATAACCCAAGAAGTATCGTAATTTTCTAAAAGGTCGATTCTAATAGACATCGGTGTTTCGTACTCAAATAATGAGCGCAGTTCATTTACAAATTGATTGCAGTTGCAATGTAAGGAGTAAATCTTGCCTTTAATTGAAGTAATTTGAAAATGATAAGCTTGCTCACGGTTATTTAAAGTTGCATCAATACTTTCTTTAATAGCCTGATACCAAGCATTCTTGTAAGCATAGCCATCATCTTTTTTAGCCAGTCCACTAAAAATGGTTACAGGAATATTAATATCAGAGTCTTCGAAGAGTTTGGTTAACCTGTTTTTGATAAGCATTTTAAACATCCTTTACAACGTATTTATACATAATTATTAAAATGGCTTGAGAGTAAATATTTAATAAGATGAAATGTGTGCTGTTATTTGTTTGCTGAATGAATTTAATTACACAATTGGCAGTTGCTATATATTGTGTGAGCCTCCTTTAAATATAAAGAAAATAGTAGTAACAAAACTATATAAATTATACCATAAAATTTGAGTCATGTCAATTTTATGTAAAATATGGTGCGTCTTATAATAATTTTGACAAGCTTGAACATATATGTTAAAATATTGGAGGTGATGATATATGTTAAGATTTTCGATAATAATTCCTAATTATAACAAGGGGAAATATATAGATGAATGCTTAAATAGCATAGAGAGGCAAACTTTATCTAAAGAAAAATATGAAATTATATTTATAGATGATGGTTCATCAGATAATAGTTTGGAAATCGCTTCTAAACATAATGTAAAAATATTACATACTGATAGAGTGTTAGCTGGAGGGGCTAGGAATGTCGGAATAAAGGCGGCTAATGGGGAGTATTTAATATTCATAGATAGCGATGATTTCCTATGCTCAGATGATGTTTTGGAAAAATTAGACAACCATATAACGGACGAAGATGTAATATTTCTTAATTTCTATCGTCAAACAAACGAGAGTACCTTGTTAATAGAGGCTGAAGAAAGGGGGTTGGAGTATCAGATAGAGAATATAAGGACGTTAGGATGCCCTTCAAAGTGCTTTAAAAGAAGTGTAGTGACGCTTTTTGATGAGAAGTGCTATTATGAAGATGTTTATTTTACTTTATATGCACTTTGCAATAGTGAAAAATATAGTTATTTTAAAACTCCGTTTTTTACATATAGATATGTTCAAAACAGTATAACTAAGACGGAAAATATATCTGCTCAAAAAATGGTAGATGTATTAATACAAATAACAAAACTATATTATCTTTGTGACAAATTTCCTAGATTTAAATCACAGTTGTTAAATAGAATAAAAAGGGACAAACTGAAAGACCGACTAGAGATATTGGATACGTACTTTGAAACGGGAAGGAATACTTTTTATGATAAATTCTAAGAATATTTATATAAAAGCATATACTAGAATTAATTTAGGAGATGATTTGTTTATACATATTATTTGTTCAAGATATCCTGAGTGTAAATTTTACCTAAAAAGTAAAGATGAGTATACTAATGTATTTGAACAAATACCTAATTTAATTATAGTTGATGATGTGGCAAAAATTGAATTTGATGCTATAGTATATATAGGTGGTTCAATATTTATTGAAAATTCTAAAGCTTCTATTGGGAGAGTATATGAATTGAAGAAGGAAATTATTAGAGAGAATATTCCCACATATATAATTGGGGCTAATTTTGGTCCGTATATGACAGAAGAGTATAGAAGTGTTGTAAAAAATGAGATAATATCTAATGTTGAGAATATTACCTTTAGAGATAAATATTCATATAATTTATTTAAAGATATGCCAAACGTTAGTTATGCGCCAGATGTAGTATTTTCTTTGCATACCAGCAAAGAAATAAAAGCCACTAAAAAAGAAATTGGTATTTCTGTAATACATCATTTGGAAAGAGAGAAAATAAAGAATAATTATTATGAGTATCTGGACAAATTAGAGGAAATTATTAAATATTATATCTCTATAGGGTATGAAATTAGACTACTTTCTTTTTGTGAATATGAAAAAGATATGGTAACAATACAAGAACTGTTAGATAGAATGGAAGAATGTGATAAAACAAAAGTAAACATTTCAAATTATACGGGAAATGTTGATGAAATTTTGAAACAAATATCGGGTTTGGACATTCTTGTAGCAACAAGATTTCACTCTATGATATTGGGATTTGCTTATGAAATACCTGTAATACCAATTTGCTATAGTGGAAAAATGAAAAACGTATTGGTGGATATTGGATTTGATAAGAATGAAATTTGTGATTTTGAAAGTTTGAATAGTATTAATTACAAAAAACAGAAAAAGGCTTTTGGCAGAATAGATTTTAATTTGGCAAATAATCAATTTAAATATTTAGATAAATTTGTGTATGATAAGTAAAATATTAAGTGGTGCAAATTAGTTTGCACCACTTAATATTTTATCCCACGCATAGACTATTTTATTTATATCAAAGTCAAAATTTTTAAGGTTTTCCTTGAAATACTCTTGGTTATTCAAAATATCATCAATTCTATCTTTATATGAATCTGTGTTTTGTCTGCTTAATATTATTCCATTTTTCATATCTTCTATTTGTTCGTATGCTACGTCAAAATCTGAAATAATACAAGGAACGCCTAGCAATTTAGCTTCTGTAATTGTTAGTCCCCAAGTTTCGTCATCGCTTAATTGAACTAGATAATCACAATTTTTTAGAATTTTATAAGGATTTTGCTGTATTCCTAAAAAAACAAATCTATCATAGTATTTGGCGAACATATCTTTTATTTTTTTCTCTAGCTCTTTATAATAACTGCTACCAACAATATACCATTTGAAATTGATATTGCGTTTAATAAGTTCATCTGCTATGTAGATTTTTCTTTGAAAGCCTTTGTCTAAAGACAATCTGCTAATTGTTATAAGATTCAATTCACAAGAGGAGTCTAATGAGTAATCTTCGGAAGCTTTTCGTAGTAGCAAATCTTTATCTAATACGTTGTATATAACGATAATTTTATTCCTAATTTTACTAGAATACGCTTGTTTTAACATTATATTTTTTGTAGCTTCGCTTACGGTAATTATCTTATCTAAGTTTTCTATGTAGTTAGTATCAGTAAATATAGATTCTTCGCTAGAACCGAAATGATGAAACCACAGATACATTTTGTCATAATTAACATTGTCAAAATATTTAATTGAACTTTTGTAAGGAGAACAGTTTATTAATACATCTACTTGTATAGTTGTATCTTTAATATTGATAGGAGTAGAGTATTTTGCCATTCTAGTTAAAAGTTCTGAATCTGATGTGTCATCGGTATAACCTATGTATATTTCGAATTTGCTTTTATCTAATAGTCGAATTAGATTTAATATGGCGATTTCGGTCCCGTCCCATATACATCATAGGCCTAAAAAACATAATTTTTTTCATAGATCACCTCGATCGTATGAGAGGTATTGTAACATATTTAGAAGTTTATGTCAAATTTTGTCTAAGATTATGTAATATATTGCAAATAAATTTGCTCGAAAATATTGACTTTATATATAGTTAAATGGTATAATAATAACGCATTTGTGTGGTCTGAAACAAACACACGTAATCACGTGCATAGGGAGGTGAAGTCAAGTGCCAACATTTGAACAATTGGTAAGAAAAGGAAGACATGATAAAACTACTAAATCTAAGTCGCCAGCTTTACAAAGAGGATTCAATTCTAGAAGAAAAAAAGTAACTAACGTATCTTCTCCACAAAAGAGAGGTGTTTGTACAGTAGTTAAAACTCAAACTCCTAAAAAGCCTAACTCAGCGTTAAGAAAAGTAGCCAGAGTTAAACTTACAAATGGTATGGAAGTTTCTGCATATATTCCAGGAATAGGCCATAACCTACAAGAGCACAGTGTTGTTCTTATTAGAGGAGGAAGAGTAAAAGATCTTCCGGGTGTTAGATATCATATAGTTAGAGGTGTGCTAGATACAGCAGGTGTTGCTAACCGTGTACAATCTAAATCTAAGTATGGAGCTAAAAAGGCTAAAAAATAGTCTAACAACAAAGTTTGGTGCTTGATTTAATATAAAATCTGCACTGACAAAATTAATTAAAATTTTGAGTACCGTTAAAAGAAGGAGGGAAGGAAAGTGCCAAGAAAAGGACATTTAGTTAAAAGAGAAGTTATGCCAGACCCAGTTTATGGTTCTAAAGTTGTTACAAAACTTAAAAATAAAGTTATGAGGTATGGTAAGAAAACTGTTGCTGAAAAACTAGTTTATTCTGCATTTGATATGGTAGCAGAAAAAACTGGAAAAAACGCTTTAGAAGTGTTTGAACAAGCAATGGAAGCTGTTATGCCAGTTCTTGAAGTTAAAGCAAGACGTGTTGGTGGTGCTACATACCAAGTACCTATCGAAATTAGAGCAGATAGAAGACAAAGTCTAGGAATTAGATGGTTAGTAGAATACGCTAGAAAAAGAAATGAACACGGAATGGACGAAAAATTAGCAGCTGAAATAATGGATGCTATAAACTCACAAGGTGGAGCATTCAAGAAGAAAGAAGATACTCATCGTATGGCTGAAGCAAACAAAGCATTTGCTCACTACAGATGGTAAACCAAAGATAGGAGGTAATTTATGGCAGGTAGAGAATATCCTCTTGAGAGGACAAGAAATATCGGTATCATGGCTCACATCGATGCTGGTAAAACAACTACTACAGAAAGAATACTATTCTATACAGGTAAAACACATAAAATAGGAGAAACTCACGATGGTGGAGCTACAATGGACTGGATGGCTCAAGAACAAGAAAGAGGTATAACAATTACTTCTGCAGCAACAACTTGTTTCTGGAACAATAACAGAATAAACATTATAGATACTCCAGGACACGTTGATTTTACAATCGAAGTTGAAAGATCTCTAAGAGTACTTGACGGTTCAGTTACAGTACTATGTGCTAAAGGTGGTGTACAACCACAATCTGAAACTGTATGGAGACAAGCAAACAAATATCACGTACCTAGAATGATATACGTTAACAAAATGGATATCATGGGTGCAGACTTCTACAGATGTGTAGAACAATTAAGATCAAGACTTAAAGCAAATGCAGTACCTATCCAATTACCAATAGGTAAAGAAGATTCATTCAAAGGTATTGTAGATTTAGTAGAAATGAAAGCTTATGTATATTATGATGAATTAGGTAAAGATATAAGACAGGAAGAAATTCCAGCAGATATGGTTGCCGATGCTGAAAAATATAGAGCTGAACTTCTTGATCATATAGCTGAGTTCGACGAAGAAATCATGATGAAATATCTTGAAGGTGAAGAACTTACTATAGAAGAAATTAAAAAATGTATAAGAGAATCAACAATACAAAACAAGATGGTTGCAGTAACTTGTGGTACATCTTACAAAAATAAAGGTGTTCAAAAACTACTTGATGCTATAGTAGATTATATGCCATCGCCACTTGATGTTGAACAAATTAAAGGTGTAAATGAAAATGGAGAAGAAGAAGAAAGACCTTCTTCAGATACAGAACCATTTGCAGCACTTGCATTTAAGATTGCAACAGATCCATTCGTTGGAAAACTTACATTCTTTAGAGTATACTCTGGAACACTAGAAGCTGGTTCATATGTATACAATGCAAATAAAGGCAAGAAAGAAAGAATTGGTAGAATTCTTCAAATGCACTCAAATGAAAGAAAAGATATAGATAAAGTTTACGCTGGAGATATTGCTGCAGCAGTTGGACTTAAAGATGTATATACTGGAGATTCACTATGTGATGAAAAACACCCAGTAATACTTGAATCTATTGAATTCCCAGACCCAGTTATTTCTATCGCTATTGAACCTAAATCAAAAGCAGACCAAGAAAAAATGGGTATAGCATTATCTAAACTTGCTGAAGAAGATCCATCATTTAAAACATATACTGATGGTGAAACTGGTCAAACAATTATCGCTGGTATGGGTGAACTTCACCTAGATATAATAGTTGACAGATTAAAACGTGAATTCCACGTTGAAGCAAATGTTGGTAAACCACAAGTTGCTTACAAAGAAACTATTAAGAAAGCGGTAAGAGTAGAAGGAAAATTCATCAGACAATCTGGTGGTAAAGGTCAATATGGTCATGTATGGCTAGAAGTTGAACCACAAGAAGCTGGTAAAGGATATTCATTCGAATCTAAAATTGTTGGTGGTGTTGTTCCTAAGGAATACGTTAAACCAACTGATGAAGGTGTTAAAGATGCAATGAAGAGCGGTATACTTGCTGGTTACCCAGTTGTTGACGTTAAAGTTGCACTTGTTGATGGTTCATACCACGATGTTGACTCATCAGAAGCAGCCTTCAAAGTAGCAGGTTCTATGGCATTCAAAGAAGCTTGCCGTCAAGGAGGAGCAGTACTTCTTGAACCAATCATGAAAGTTGATGTAATAGTTCCTGAAGAATATATGGGTGATGTTATAGGTGATATCAACTCAAGACGTGGAAGACTAGAAGGAATGGAAGCAGATGCTGGAACTCAAACAATCCACTCGTTTGTACCATTATCTGAAATGTTCGGATATGCAACAGATCTAAGAAGTAAAACTCAAGGTAGAGGTGTTTACTCAATGGAACCAAGTCACTATGAAGAAGTTCCAAAATCTGTACATGAAGCAATTGTTGGCGCAAGAGCTAAGAAAGAAGACTAATTGTACATAAAATATTAAAAAAAGCGATTAATGACTTGCAAAACTTTGCATGTTGTAGTACAATACAAGCAAATAATGTGCAAGCATTAATCGTATAAAATATATTTTTAAATAAGGAGGAATTTAAAATGGCAAAAGCTAAGTTCGAAAGAACAAAACCACACTGTAATGTTGGTACTATCGGTCACGTTGACCATGGTAAAACTACATTAACAGCAGCTATTACTAAAGTAGCAGCTTTAAACAACGGAGCAGAATTTAAAGCATATGATCAAATAGATAACGCTCCAGAAGAAAGAGCAAGAGGAATCACAATTTCTACTTCTCACGTTGAATATGAAACAGAAAAAAGACACTATGCACACGTTGACTGTCCAGGACACGCTGACTATGTTAAAAACATGATCACTGGTGCTGCACAAATGGATGGTGCAATACTTGTTGTTTCTGCAGCTGATGGTCCAATGCCACAAACTAAAGAGCACATACTTCTTGCTAGACAAGTTGGTGTTCCTTACATCGTAGTATTTATGAACAAATGTGACCAAGTTGATGACGAAGAATTATTAGAATTAGTTGAAATGGATATTAGAGACCTATTATCTAAATACGAATTCCCTGGAGATGATACTCCAATCGTTAAAGGTTCAGCTCTTAAAGTTCTTGAATCTACATCAACAGATCCTAACGCTCCAGAATACGCTCCAATAAAAGAATTATTAGATGCAGTAGATAGCTTTATCCCAGATCCAGAAAGAGATACAGATAAACCTTTCTTAATGCCTATCGAAGACGTATTTACAATCACAGGACGTGGAACAGTTGTTACTGGTAGAGTTGAAAGAGGAACATTAAAAGTTGGTGACGAAGTTGAAATAGTTGGTCTTGCTGACGAATCTAAGAAAACAGTTGTTACTGGTATCGAAATGTTCAGAAAATCTCTAGATAGCGCAGAATGCGGAGACAACGCAGGTGTTCTTCTAAGAGGTATCCAAAGAACTGAAGTTGAAAGAGGTCAAGTTCTTGCTAAACCAGGTTCTATAACACCTCATACTGAATTTGAAGCTGAAGTTTATATCCTAACTAAAGAAGAAGGTGGAAGACATACTCCATTCTTTAATGGATACAGACCACAATTCTATTTCAGAACAACAGACGTTACAGGTATAATCGACCTTCCAAAGGATAAAGAAATGGTTATGCCAGGAGATAACGTAACAATGAAAATTAAGTTAATAACTCCAATAGCTATTGAAAAAGGACTTAAATTCGCTATCCGTGAAGGTGGTAGAACAGTTGGTTCTGGATCAGTATCTAACATAATTGCTTAATTAATATATGTTATATAATAACTACTAAGGCTTAAGCTTTAGTAGTTTTATTTTGATTTTTGACAGAACTATGTAAACTAAATAGCATAATTTGCTTACTATGCTTGATTTTGCGAAAAAAGTATGGTACAATATAGTTGTGGAGACACAAAAACAAATAATTTTCTATAATTGGAGGATTTAATATGAGAGACATGATTATTGTATCAGCTGATGTTAAGCAGACGATTACCGACATTTGCCGGGTTTATCCCGACGCGGTATTGGAACGAGATGCTAAAACCTATGCTAATCCTGTTTATTATCTGGTAGAAGGCGGCCGGCGCTTAGGCATGTATATTCGTCAGGAACTGTGCGATACGCTTTATCACCTGTTCGATGGCAAGGAGACCGGCACCGTAAAGCATCTGAAAGAAATGGCAAACTATGTTAAAGGCATGTAAAAAATTGACGCAAATGATTTCTTATCATTTGCGTCTCCTTTTGTAAATATACATTATTTATTTCTAATAGCAAAAAGAACTATAGGAGAAAGAAGCGGTATAACAATACTTAGTATTAATAGAACAACAGCAAAATTTGGTGTTCTTGTTTGATACACCCTATATAGCATAGCAAAATAAGCTAGTATAAATATAATCGTCCCAATGCAGCCTACGAAAGGTAGACAAGAACTAATGAGTAGAGCTGGAAGTAAATATTCTGGATGGTCAATTTCTATACCATATATTTTTGTTCTGCCTGTTATTAGCCCATAAGTAAATAAACAACCAAAAGGAACAAACGCTAGCCAAGCAAATTCTTTACCTTGTTTTTTTGCCATAGTATATAATCCTATAGATTTTATAAGATAAAGCGATACTAAGAACATTACGGATAAAATTAGTATAATAGATATAGTACTAAGTATAGCTGCAATACTTGACCAGTCAATTTGTTGTATTTGTTCTGCACTAGGAGCTTTTAATAATTCGGCCACTTTAGAAACTATTGTAGATATAAGTTCGTTTAATTTAGTAGGTATTTTTTGAACAGTATTTATTACTTGTGAATTATCTGTGTATATTCCCATAAAGTACATCCTTTCTTTTTAATAGTTTGAGCACATTTTTTATAATTATTCAAATAATTTATTTAAATAAAATTTGAACAAAATACATATAATTGACTTTAATACACAATTGTGCTAAAATATACTTATTCTTGAGTGAGGACGTATTGAATAATTTCGATATGAAAGTATTAATTAATTGGAGGGACAATTATGTATATAACTAACTGGTTAGCTGTGGGTGAAGGGAATTATGGCCTTGTATTTCCGGACAAATTTTCAAGTACACGAACACGGATTTATGGTAATGTTTATGGCCATCCTAATTTCGAAGGTGGCGAGTATGTACGAACGGGGATTGTAAAAAGTTATAGTCATAGCCCTGATGTTAGGATAACCACTATTGCAGGAGAATTATTTTATCTGAAAAATAGAGAGCAGGCTGTATATGTAAAGTATTTGGAGGCAAGGTGGAATACTGATTTAACCATCTTAAAATATTGGAAAGTCGTTAATGGGCAAATTGTGGGAAAGACGTTGGATGGTAAAGAGATATCTGGAAGAGTTATAAGGCAAAACCTTAAAGATAACATATGTGAATTTGAAGATGGAAGATTGGTTTTTGTAGACTGGCTTTCTAAAGATGAGGATTATGTGCCTAATCGCGGTTATGAAGAATTTTTGGTGTTCGGAATTGCAAGATGTATGCCGGATATTTTCGGAAAACATTTTTGTATGTTTAGAAAGAATTAACCATTAAGGTTGTCGCTAAATTAGCGGCAACCTTTCTTTATGAAAAATAACATATTAATTAATATTGCAAATAAGTATAAATTGTAGTAATATATATGCCAAGGAGAAAATGTATGCCTAGAACAGATAAAGCAAGAAGCATAAGATGTGAAAAGTTATTACAATATCTAGAACTAAATCCTCTAGCTACTGATGAAATACTGGCTAAAGAATTTAATGTAAGTATAAATACAATAAGACTAGATAGAGCAAGACTTGGAATAAAAGAATTTAAAGAAAGATTAAAAACAAAAGCAGAAGAAACAATGAGCAAGGTGACTTCTATTTCGGCGAATGAATTCGTTGGTGATATGATAAACTTCACACCAGGGGAAAGTGCAAAGTCTCGTTTAGAAACAAATAGTACAATGACCTTTGAAGGAATGGATGTTGTAAGAGGAGAATATATATATTCTTTTGCAGAGACAATAGCGATATCTTTAATACCAACAAAAGCAGCTTTAGTAGGGGTAGCAAATATTAAATATGTTGAACCTATTGGGGCAAACACTGTAATATATGCTTTGGCTGAAGTAAAGAGAAAGACGGAAAGCGGATATATTGTATGGGTAAGAATTGTTGATGAAAAAGAAAACTTAAAGTTTAAAGGTAAATTCATATTGAAAGGAATAAAATAATGGAAATATTAATAGATGTAAATGGTAGCGACAACGGAATGGATGAGGCAGTAAAAGGTGTAGTAAATGTGATAGGAAAAACAAAAGCCAAATTAACATTAGTGGGAGACGAAAATAAAATAATAGAAATAATTAGAAATGAATATTTAACCAAAGCAGATAATATAATTAAACAAATAAATATACTTGATGCTAAGGATGCTATAACTAATTTTGATGATCCAGCAATGGCGATTAAGCACAAAAAAGAATCAAGTATAGTTAAAGCTTATGATTATATGAAGGAAAAAGAAGATACATTATTTTTATCTGCAGGTTCTACAGGAGCTGTTATGGCGGGTGGACTTTTAAAACTTAAAAGAATACCTGGAATACATAGACCGGCTCTAGCTACAGTTTTACCAACGGCAAAAGGAAATGGTGTAGTACTATTAGATTCTGGAGCTAACGTTACAGCTGCTGGAGTGTCACTTGTTCAATTTGCAAAAATGGGAGCAGTGTATGCTAAAGAGGTATTGAAAAAAGATAAAATACGAGTAGCACTACTTAATATTGGAACAGAGGATAAAAAAGGTTCGCCAGACTTAAAAGAAGCGTATGAATCTCTTACAGAGGAATGCCCAGGATTTGTGGGAAATGTTGAAGCAAGAGAAATTTTATCTGGGGATGTAGATGTTGTTGTGGCAAATGGACTTATGGGAAATGTGGCACTAAAAGCTATAGAAGGAACGGCTAAAATAATGAAAAACGCTTTAGTTGGCGAGTTTAAGAAAAGTCTATTAAATAAGTTAAAAGCAGTTCCAACATTAGGTCTAATAAAAAAAGCGTTATATAAATATGATTATACAAAATATGGTGGAGCGGTGCTTTTAGGTGTTAGAAAGCCAGTTATAAAAATACATGGTAATGCTAAAAGCAACAACTATGAAACGGCTATACTTCAAGCAGATAATATATTAAAGCAAAACCTTGTTAAACGCTTGGAACAAAAAATAGTGGAAAAATAACAAAAGTCAAAAAAACATATTGACAATATAATAAAAATATTGGATAATACAGATAGATAATATGTGGAGGTGAATAAAATGGATAACATTTTTGATAGAGTAAAGGATGTAATAGTTGAACAATTAGGCGTAGAAGATGAAAGTAGTGTAACAATGACTACCACATTTATTGATGATTTAGGAGCAGATTCATTAGACGTTGTTGAATTAATAATGGCTCTTGAGGAAGAATTTGAAATGGAAATACCTGAAGTTGAAGCTGAGAAAATAGTTTCAGTTGGGGACGTTGTTGAATATATTAAATCTGTACAATAGCAGAAAGTGGCTTGCGCCACTTTTTTTCTGTCAATTTTATCTAAATATATATCTTTCTATTTAGATTTTACATGTTTTGTGGTAAAATATATAGTATATTCTGGAGGATAGCAAAATGTTAAGTTACAGTGAAATTGAAAAGAAAATAGGCTACACATTTAACAACAAAGATTTGTTAAAATTAGCCTTAACACATAAATCGTATGCTTATGAAAAAGGAGACATATCTAGTTCTTGTTATAATGAAAGACTTGAGTTTTTAGGTGATGCAATACTTGAACACATTGTTTCAGTTGAACTATACAATATAACACCACTTTTAAAAGAAGGTGTTATGAGTAAAAAACGAGCAGAAATAGTGTGTGAAAAATCTCTAAGTGCTGTTATAAAAGAAAAAGGACTTTCTAAATATGTAAGACTTGGTAAATGTGAGACTACTACTGGAGGCAATAAAAAAGATGCAATTCTAGCAGACATGTTTGAAGCAATACTTGGAGCGATTTATTTAGATGGTGGCTTTGCTAAAGCTCAGGATACTTGTTTGAAACTTTTGAAAACAACTATAATACAAGTTTTAAACGAAAAAGAAAGTTTAGACTATAAGACTAGACTGCAAGAATTATTGCAAAAAAATGGGACAGTAAAAATAGAATATGTTTTGGATAAAGAAATGGGAAAAGATCATTCTAAAATTTTCTATAGTTCAGTATATTTTGAAGGTGAAAAAATAGGAGAAGGAAATGGCAAAACAAAAAAAGCGTCAGAGCAAGCTGCTGCAGCTGTTGCACTCAAAAAACTTGAAAATTAATTTGAGTCGTGAGCTAGGGCTAAATATAAAGAAAGATGATACGTATATAATACCAATATTTATACCTCATAGAGGTTGTAAAAATGAATGTGTATTTTGCAATCAGAGAAAAATAAGCGGAGAGACTAGGAATGTAACAGAGGAAGATATAAGACAAGAAATAGAAAAATATCTTAATATGTATAGAGATAATACACGTAAAAAACAAATTGCGTTCTTTGGAGGGAGCTTTACAGGGCTAGAGATAGAGGACCAAGTTAGATTTTTAAATGTGGCAAACGAGTATATAGAAAAAGGTGTAGTAGAGAATATTAGAATATCTACAAGGCCTGATTATATTTCTGAACTTATACTTAAAATATTAAAACAAAAAAACGTTCAAATTATTGAATTAGGAGTTCAGTCTATGGATGATGAGGTGCTTCAAGCTGCGAAAAGGGGACATACATCAGAACAGGTTGAGAAAGCTTCTAATTTAATAAAAAAATATGGATTTACATTGGGTCATCAAGTAATGGTAGGTTTACCCGAAAGTACAATGGAAAAAGAAATTGCAACGATGAAAAAATGCATTGAACTTAAACCTGAAATTGTTAGAATTTATCCTGTATATGTATTAAAAGAAAGTAAATTATGGCATATGTATAAGAACAAAGAATATACGCCGTTGGAGCTAGAAGATGCGATAAAAAGAGCAAGTGCTATGTATAGCCTTTGCGTAGAAAATAATATAAATGTTATACGAATAGGACTACAAACAACAGAGGAGATAAACTCTAAGAATATAGAAATTGCAGGTCCTGTTTGTGATAATTACAAAGAGAGAGTTTTATCATATATTTCATACAATAATGTTAAACAAAAGCTGGATAAATTAAAACCTAATAAGCAAGTTAAACTTGTAGTTAGTCCTAAAGAAGTAAATTATATTGTAGGAAACAATAAAATTAATTTACACAAATACAACAGTGAATATAGTGGAAAAGTAAGAGTAAAAGTTAAAGAATAAGTGAATATTTTAAAGACCATACTAGTACAAAGGTGTGGTTTTTTTATGAAACAAGATAATAAAATAGTACAAATAGTGTTATTAATGTTAGGTACGTTGGTTTTAGCCATAGCAATAAATCTAATGTTTTTACCTAATAATTTGTCTACAGGTGGTGCTAGTGGTATAGCCTTAATTATATATTATTTATATAAATTACCAGTTGGATTTACAGTAATATTAATAAATATTCCTCTTTTCATAATAGCTTTAAAGGATATAGGGTGGAAGTTTTGCTCTAAGGCTATTATTGGAACAGTGTTATTATCGCTATTTATAGAATTAACAAGTGGAATAACAGGTTTGATAAACATAGAAAGAGATTTGTTTTTAGGGTGCATATTTGGTGGATTATTAAATGGAATTGGCTTATCTCTGGTTTTTAAGGCCGATGGAAGTACGGGTGGATCAGATTTGCTAGCTCAGATTATATATAAAAAAAGACCAATTAGTAGTATAGGTCAAATTCTGCTTGTAATAGATAGTTTTGTAATAATAACGAATGCAATTGTATTTAATAGTATTAGTATAGCTCTGTATTCGGTTATCGCGTTATATATATCTAAGAAAACAACGGATGTAATATTCGAGGGAGTAAATTATACAAAAGCGGTAAATATTATATCTAAAGAGGGAGAACGAATTGCCAAAGAGATAATAGAAAAAACAGATAGAGGAGTAACAATTAGTAAATGTATAGGAGTATATACAAATGAAGAATACACTCATACTATATCTATAGTTACAGTGCCTCAGTTGCCACAAGTAAAAAGAATAGTAAAAGGGATAGACAAAACAGCATTTATATATATTTCAGATACAAGAGAGGTACTGGGGTTGGGTTTTAAGGAAAACAAATAATTGAGTAATATGCAATGAGACAAATATAACTTGTCACATTGCTTTTTTATACATATTAATATATAATGTAGTAAAGAAAAAGGGGTAAATTATGGATAAGCCATTAGCATATAGAATGAAACCGAAATCTTTAGAAGAGTTTTTTGGGCAAGAACACATTGTCGGAAAAGATAAATTGTTATATAGACTAATAAAAGCAGATAGATTAACATCAATAATACTTTGGGGACCACCAGGATGCGGAAAGACATCTCTTGCAAAAGTTATAGCTAATACAACTGAATATAATTTTATAGAACTTAATGCAACTTCTGCTGGTGTAGCAGATATAAAAAAGGTAGCAGAAGATTCGAAAAATTTGTTTATGAATCCTAAAGGAAAAACTATAGTGTTCATAGATGAAATACATAGATTTAACAAATTACAACAGGATGCTCTTTTGCCACTTGTTGAAAAGGGTGTAGTTATTCTTATTGGTGCAACTACAGAAAATCCATACTTTGAAGTAAATAAAGCTTTAGTCTCTAGATCTACAATATTTAAACTTCAACCATTAGATATGGATGCTACTGCTAAAATTATTTCTAACGCTATTTCGGACAAAGAAAACGGTCTTGGAAACTATAAAGTAAATATTACAGAAAAAGAAATTGAGTTTTTAGCAAAAGCTGTTGAAGGCGATGTAAGAACGGCCCTTAATGCAATGGAACTTGCGGTTATTAGCTCAGATATGGAATTTGATGGAAGTGTGACAATAACAGAAGAAATATTACAAGAGTGCTTGCAATCTAGAAAACTTCATTATGATAAAAATTCAGAAGCACATTATGACACTATTTCAGCTTTTATTAAATCAATGAGGGGTAGCGATACAGATGCTGCAATTCATTATCTTGCAAGAATGTTAGAAGCGGGAGAAGATCCAATGTTTATAGCAAGAAGAATAGTTATATGTGCAGCAGAAGATGTGGGGCTTGCTAATCCTAATGCGCTTGTTGTGGCAAATGCTGCGATGCAGGCGGTTCATCAAATTGGAATGCCTGAAGCAAGAATAATACTTGCTGAAGCAGTGTGTGTGGTGTGTAGGTCTAGAAAGTCTAATAGCGCATATATGGCAATAAATGAAGCGATGGAAGATGTAAGAAATATAGATGTAGGACAAATACCAATGCATATTAGAAATGCACCTGTCGAAGGGATGGAAAAAGAAGGATATCACGTAGGATACAAATATCCACACGATTATCCTGGAGGAACTGTAGAGCAACAATACTTACCAGATGAAATGAAAGACAAAAAATATTTCAAACCAAAAGAGTGGGAGGTTGTCTAGTGAGAAGAAATGTTGAGGAAAACAATAAGAGAAGAAAAGAAAATATCAAACATAGAAAAGTGGAATCTAATTTAGATAATGTTAAACAGAAGATAAAAAATATAAAATTAGATAAGAAAAAAATAATAATACTAGCAATTTGTGCTATAACAATATTTGGTGTAATAGTAGTAAATAATTACACGTCTTTAGGTATTGTTATAAACAAGAATATAGATAGCAAAGATACAGTACAGGTTGAACTTCAAACGTCAATAGATAAGATATTACCTTTTGGAAATGAAATTTTAGTATATAGTAAAGGGAAGATATCAATATATAACAATTATGGAAAAAATACAGCAACAATAGTATTAGAAGACACTGTAGATGCAGCTATTTCTACATCAGGACAATATATTCAAGTATTAAATAAAGATAAAAATGTAGTATATGTATATAAAAATCAATATGAAGTTGCTAGGATTAAATTAGATGGTAAAATTCATAGTGGAACAATTAATGATGAAGGTGTTAGTATAATAGAATATTCTTCTAATGGAAATAAAATAGTTTTGGG
>JAZSRF010000008.1:0-5016 GCA_045538335.1 Clostridia bacterium
ATGTAACTTTATATGTAAATTTATTTTCTAAATTTTGAACTTCATCTTTTACTGAGTTATATCTTACTAAGAATTTATTTAGTATCTTTTCGTTTATTTCTGTTAGCTCCTCACCATCTATTTCTATTTTTGGTACTGCTATATTTGATTTAAATTTTCCAGCGCTTGATTTAGACACATCATTTTTTACTTTGTATTTAATATTTGCAACATATTCTTCAGAATACACATCCACCTCTTCGTTTGTATTAGGTGAAGTAACCGGAATATACATATCTTGTCCTAAAACTGTAGGTTCTGGTTCGTTTGCCATCATATAAAATGTGGCAACAGTACCAACACAAGCAAAAAGTACAAAGCCAACTATGCCAGCTTTAGAATTTTTCTTGTTATCTCTGTTATAATTCATTGTTTCCATTTAGTTTACCTCTTTTTACCATAAAATTTTATCATATATAACATATAACTGCAAGGAATATGACGAATTTATTTAATTTATATTAACCATTCCCAGCCTGAACACAAGTTATTGCTACAACACCAACTATATCTTCTGCTTTGCATCCACGAGATAAGTCATTTATTGGTTTTGCTAATCCTTGTGTTATAGGACCATAAGCGTTAGCTCCTGCAAATCGTTCAACTAGCTTATATCCTATATTTCCAGCGTCGAGGTTTGGAAATACTAGAACATTTGCAGCTCCCGCGACATGACTTGTTGGTGCTTTAAGGCCTGCAACTTTTTCATCTAACGCCGCATCAAGTTGAAGTTCGCCATCTATTACAATATCTGGTCTTAGATTATTCACTATATTTTTTGCTTCCATAACCTTTGTTGTAGAATCAGACTTGGCACTACCTAATGTAGAATAAGATAAAAGGGCCACCTTAGGCTCATTCCCTATAAGCAATTTATATGTATCATTTGCAAGCATTGCAATTTCAGCAAGGTCTGTTTTATCTGGATTTGGTATCAAACCACAATCTGAAAATATATATTCTTTTTCATATTTTGAATTTTCTATCTCCATCAAAAAGAAAGATGACACAAGCTTAGTTCCAGTTTTTGCTTTAACAATTTGAAGAGCAGGTCTTAAAGTATCTGCTGTTGAATGGCAAGCCCCTGAAACAAGTCCATCTGCATATCCAAGTTTTACCATTAGAACTCCAAAACAAACTGGATCTAAGACATATTCACGAGCCCCATTTACCGTCATGCCTTTTTCTTTTCTTAGTTCGTACAAATAGTGTACAAACTCTTCGTAATGTTCACTTTCACCAGGAATAATAAATTCAATGTCTTCAATATTTACATCTGCAACTTTTGCCTTACGCAAAGCTTGCAGTTTATCTCCTACTAAAATTATTCTTGCAATACCCTGTTCTTTAATCATTCGAGCTGCTTTTAAAACCCTTTCATCTTCCGCTTCAGGAAGTACTATTGTTTTAATATCTTGTTTTGCTCTTGCAATAATTTTATCTATTATTTTTTCCATTAGTTTCTCCTAACAACAATTAAAATAATTTGTTTTCTTTTCCTGCTATTATTCTTTCAATATTTGTTCTGTGATTATATACAACTAAAGCAACCGTAATAAGTATTAATATAAAATTATAATTTGTAGCCATAAATATATCCAGTACTACAAGCATTACAGAACCTGTAATGCTTCCCAGAGACACCATACGAGACACTGCTATTACTACTACCCCTATTCCTATACATATTAAAGCCACTTTCCAGTCAACTATTATAGCAGACATTAAAAATACAGCAACTCCTTTTCCACCTTTAAATCCATAATATACCGGATATGAATGTCCAAGAACAGATGCTAATATATATAACGTTTTAACGCCAGAAGACACGTTCTCTTTAAACATCCAAGCTACCAGGCATATAACGCTATAAGAAATTACTACTTTTAAAAGGTCAAGTATAAATACTAAAGCTCCTACCCCTTTCCCCATAGTTCTTATTGCATTTGTAGTCCCAGCATTCTTACTTCCCAAATTACGTATATCTGTTTTTAAAACTCTTTTTGAAATTACTATAGCAGGATTTATTGCTGCTATTAAATAAGCTATTAAAAATGTAACTATATATAACATTATTCTTCCTTTTCTCCCCTTTGTCTTACAACAATATTGATTGGAGTTCCCTCTAGATCAAAATGCTGTCTAAATACATTTTCCATATGCCTAATATATGAAAAATGTGCTAAATTTTTATCGTTTACAAAAAGTACAAATGTTGGTGGATTAGCTTTAACTTCTGTTCCATAATAAATTTTAAGTCTTTTACCTTTGTCTGTTGGTGGTGGAACTATTGCTACAGCTTCCATTATTATTTCATTTAGTGCGCTTGTAGAAACTCTTAAACTATTAGCCGAATATACTTTGTTTACAAGATTAAATATATCATCTACTCTTTTTCCAGTCTCAGCTGAAAGTGTAAGTATAGGTGCATACGACATAAATTTAAAGCTTTTTCTAACTTCTTTTGCATATGATGATGGTGTTGTTTCTTCTTTATTTACTAAATCCCACTTGTTTACACCTATTATCATAGCCTTACCTTTTTCGTGGGCATAGCCTGCAATTTTTTCATCTTGGTCTGTAACACCCTCTAGAGCATCTATTAGAATAATTGCAACATCGGCTCTATCTATGGCGGCTCTTGCTTTTACTATACTATACTTTTCTATATTATCGTAAACTTTATTTTTCTTTCTAATTCCAGCGGTATCTATAAATACATAATTCCCATATTTGTTTGAAATCTTACTGTCTGTTGCATCCCTTGTTGTTCCTGCGACATTACTTACAATGGCTCTTTCTTCACCTAATATTTTATTTACTAATGAAGATTTACCTACATTTGGTTTGCCAATAATTGCAACTTTAATGCTTGTTTCGTTCTCCTCAGTTTCAGGTATTTCTTTAAAGCTATCATATATTGCATCTAGCACTTCGCCAATTCCAAGTTTTGCTCTTGCTGAAACAGCTAGAGGCTCACCCAATCCTAAATTATAAAATTCATATATGTCTTCTGGCGGAAGTCCTACATTATCTACCTTGTTACAAACAAGTATTACTGGCTTACGAGTGCGTCTTAACATTGTTGCCACTTCCATATCTTGTGCAACAAGACCTGCTCTAATATCTACTACAAACACTATAACATCTGCCATATCCATAGCAAGTTCTGCTTGTCTTCTCATGCCTTTATATATAACATCATCTGTTTTAGGTTCTATTCCACCTGTATCTACTATTTGAAATGTCGTACCTCTCCACTCACAGTCTGCATATATTCTATCTCTTGTAACACCCGGTTCATCTGAAACTATCGATAATGCTTCGCCTGCAAGCAAATTAAAAAAAGTAGATTTGCCTACGTTTGGTCTTCCTACTATTGCCACTATCTTTTTTGACATATTTTCACCTTCTTCTATCTATATATTTTACATTAATTTTAGGGTAAAGTAAAGGTTTTAGTCAGAATTTCCAAATTTCTCTTTGTAACATATTTATGCAAAAAATGTCACATAAATGTAGTTGTATTTATGTGTGGTTGTAATATAATTAGAATATATTATTATGTATTTATTTTACAAAGGAGACATTATGCAAAGAAATATAAAATTATTTCCAGTATATAAATTATTTTCATACGATATACTGTTTTATTATGCAATTTCAATATTGTTCTTGACAGGAGCAAAAGGTTTTAGCGTATCTCAAGCCGCACTCCTTTCTAGTATATACTCATTTGCCGCCATCTTAAGCCAAATACCAGCGTCTATTGTTGCAGATAAAATTGGACTTAGAAGTTCTATGATAACTGGTAACATTTTGATTATGATATGGGCAATATTTTATTTAACAATTCCTACATTTAGCATAATTATTATAGGGGAATTTTGTTGTGCCTTTGGCTTTGCATTAAAAGGAGTATCTGAATCTCCGTTCTTATATTCAAGCTTAAAGAAATTAAACAAAGTTTCAGATTTTGCAAAAGTTGAAAGCAAAGGCTCTTCTCTATACTTTATAGTTGAAGCTATTGCAAGCATAGCAGCTGGATATTTATATTTTATAAATCCCTATCTGCCAATGATATTTTCAGCTACTTGCGCATTAATAGCAACTGTATTAGCCTTTTATATGAAACCTATAAAAACTCAAGAAAAAGACAAAAGAACAACCAAAGAAAGGTTTACAGAAATGTTTGGCGGGTTTAAGTTTATATTTAAGTCTAAAAGATTACATGCCATATTAATATTTGCTTGCGTATTCTATGGTGTACTTGCATTATCTAACTTGTACATTAAAACTTTCTTAAACGACATAAATGTATCTTCTAAGATGTTTGGCTATATATTTGCCATTGCCTCAGTCGCTTCGGCAGTAGGCTCAATGGTTCAAGATAAAATAGAAAAGAGACATAGAAATAAAACATTAACAACAATATCTATTACATACATACTATCTTTCATACTTCTTGGAATGATAGCATTAATATTCAAAAATTACAATGTATTGTTAACAACTGGAATAATTGTATTTTTAATTCAGGCTCTAATAAAAGGCGCTTATAGAATAATAATAAAAGAATATGTAAGCCGTTACACCACTTCATCCATTAGGTCGAAGCTTATGTCTATATATTATTTAGCCGAATCCTTTGGTTCTGCAACGTTAATGTTTATAGCAAGTAAAACGATTGATTTGGCTCCAATAGGCGTAAGTTACTGCGTATTCGGATTTTGCTTGTTTATAGTTATTATACTTATTCTTAACTATATGAATTCAAGAATGGGTCTCGACCCCTCTAAATATGGAAAAAGCGATAGAATGGATTTACAGGAAGAGTAAAGTAGCAAAATGAAATAAAACAATTTTATATAATATCTATACAAAACATACAATAATACCAAATCATTTAATATGACTTGGTATTATTTTTATATTATTCTTATATTACTTCCATTTAATTTATACAAATATATTCTG
>JAZSRF010000068.1:0-1781 GCA_045538335.1 Clostridia bacterium
TTAGGAAATGCTACAAGAGAACAAGCATTATTAATAAGTGTAAGAAGTGCAGAAAAGTTTGCAAAATAGTTGATAATTTGAGCCGAGAAAAAAACTCTCGGCTCTAATTGGAGATTATCTATATAAGGTTTGACAGGAACAACAAATTTCTATTCGTTAAGAGGAGATGTTTTTTATGAAAAAATTTTTATTTACTTCGATGATTTTAACTTTATTATTAATTATGTGTATGCCGACGGTGTTTGCAGACCAAGGTGACTTGCACATGAAAGTATCAAGTGATGGTATTGTAACGTGGGATAAAGTTACTGGTGCAAAAGACTACACTTTGTTGGTTGAGTACACTAGATTAGGAGGCCCTACAGCATTTAAAGATTCAGATTATACTTCAGAAAGTTTTAATATAAAAGAAGCATTTGATAATACCAAAAAGGAAACGGGAGTTTATTACGTTACTGTACACGCTCTGGGTACTAATGGTGTATTTACTGATTATTGTGAATATAACTATATAAGTGATTTTAGTAATCTTGATACTCCAACAAATCTAAGATGGGATGGAAAGATTGCAAGGTGGGATGCTGTTGAAAATGCTACCAAGTATACAGTTAATTTAAAAACTGAAGCAGGTGGTGGTGTCATAACTGTTAATCCATCAAATCCAGAATATGATTTCTCTTCTAAAGTAAAAGACCAATTTTATTTTACAGTAGAAGCTGAGGCAGACAATTATAAGAATAGTATAGTAGCAACAAGCCCAAGATATAAAGCACCAACAACTACTTCTGTAAGTGAAGTTCAATTTGAAAACTTTACTTGGCTTACAAATGGACAAACATATACTCAATCAAATCCAAAGGCAATATTAAAAAGTGATTTCCCCGGAACTATAACTAAACAAGTAATTAAAATAAATGGAAAAGTTATGGAAGCAGATACATTTGCTGGAGATAATATTGAACTTGCAGTATATATCAAGTTAGATGATGGTTATACTTGGAATAGTTCAGTAAATGCATGGTTAGATGGTAAAGTAGAAGATGATTTCTTGAAGATTTCTAGTATGGGAGAAAATGAAAGAGTATTTATTTGGAAACATACTACAGAGTATACGGATAAGATAAAGATAACTGAGCAATCACCAGAAACATTAGAATATACAAATGGTGAAGATGTTAAACTATATGTAAAAGCAACGGGTGCAAGCAATTATCAATGGTCTATGTATGAAGAAAGAGGAGTTGGAATAAAGACAGTAAGAGGTTTCTATAAGATAGATGGTGCAACAAGTAATGAATATATAATAAAAAATGCGGATAGTTCATTAGATGGAAAAGAATATAGATGTACTCTTGCTGTTGATGATGCAACAGTTTTTACAAAAACAATAACATTGAAATTAGTTGAAAAGAAAACAGAAGAACCTGCTAAAACATCTCACAAAGTTACTGTTTTACTTTATGAAACAGAGATGGATGACTACAATTATGGTGGAAAATATACAATAGAGTATGGAAACACAAATGATACAAATGATTCTAGTAATTCGTATACTATAGAAGATGGCACATCAGTTACTTTGACAGCAGTACCAGACTCTGGATATAAGTTTTTACGTTGGGAAATATCAGGAGGATCTAAACAGACAAATGCAACTTGTACTTTTAAGGTAAGTGAAGATGTAAATTATATGGCTGTTTTTGAAAAGGTAGCTACAGCAACAGAGCAACCAACAACAGAAGAAAAAACTTGGACAAAAGCTTCTGCGTGGGCTGAAGAAG
>JAZSRF010000030.1:0-9203 GCA_045538335.1 Clostridia bacterium
TACAATTGTGCAAGTCCGAACATATCGGCACGATAAATAATCATCGTGTTAACAGAGGGCATATCAATACCAGATTCTATAATGGTGGTAGATAATAACAAATCTGCCTTTTTAAGAGCAAAATCGGTCATAACATCTTCAAGCTCTTTAACCGGCATTTGTCCGTGAGCAACCGCAATTTTTATATCCGGCACCAGATCTTTTAACTCTTGTAAAAGCATTGCAATATCAGAAACTCTGGGACAAACAAAAAATACTTGCCCATTTCTAAATTTTTCACGATAGATGGCTTCTTTTATCATAACCTTATCAAACGGCATAACAAAAGAACGGGCAGCAAGTCTGTCAACCGGAGGAGTTGCAATTATACTCAAATTTTTAACACCTGTTAATGATAACTGCAATGTTCTCGGAATTGGAGTGGCACTTAAAGTAAGCACATGAACATCTGCTTTGAGTTGTTTTAGTTTTTCTTTGTGGGCAACACCAAAATGTTGTTCTTCATCTATAATTAAAAGTCCTAAATCTTTAAATTTAACATCTTTAGAAAGTATTCTATGTGTTCCTACTATTACATCTATTTCACCAAGCTCAAGTTTTTTAATAATTTGTTCTTGCTCTTTTTTTGTTTTAAATCTGCTAAGCATTTCAACTTTTACGCCAAACTTTTCCATACGTTCTTTAAACACGTTATATTGCTGAAGAGAAAGTACTGTTGTTGGCACAAGATATGCAACTTGTTTTGAATCCATAACCGCTTTAAAGGCACCACGTATGGCAACTTCTGTCTTACCATAGCCAACATCACCACAAAGTAGTCTGTCCATAGGCTTGATTTGTTCCATATCTTGTTTCATTTCTTTTATAGCTCTAGCCTGATCATCTGTTAGTTCATATTCAAAATCTGCCTCAAACTCTTTTTGCCAAGGTGTATCGTGAGAGAAGGCAAAACCTTGAGCTTTACTTCTTAAAGCATATAACAGCACCAATTCTTTAGCTACATCGCTTACGTGCTTTGTAACCTTAAGCTTTGTATTTTCCCATTCTTTTGTTCCTAGCTTGTTTACTTTAGGCTTAAAGCCATCTTCGCAAACATATCTTTTTATACTATCTAAGCTAGTTATTGGTATATACAGTACTCCACCATCTCGATACTCTAGCTTCATATAGTCTTTAACAATACCTGCTGTATCCACAGTTTCCACGCCTAAATATTTGCCTATTCCGTGATTTATATGTACTACATAATCTCCAACCTTTAAGTCTTCATAAGAATTTAATACATCACCTAAAAATTCTTTAGAGCTTTTCTTACGTTCATTTACTATACCTGTTATAGGTTCTGCCATAATGGCAATGTTCATATCATCATAAACAAAACCAGATGATACTATGCCTGTACATATATATGCCATTCCCTGTTTTAACTCATCTTGTATAGATAAATCTAAAACCAGTTTTGCTGTAACATTATTATCTAATAACATATTCTTTGCTGCTTCAGCCTTAACAGCAGTAGGAAAAACAGCAATTATTATTTTTCCTTCTCCTTGGTATTTTTTGACGTCCTTAATAAATAGATCCATTGTGCTACGAAAAAAGTTGACCTCCCTACAGCTAAAGCTGTACTCTTTTCTTTTCGCATGCATAACTCTATCTTGTCCCAGTTTACTCATATAAACTGTAGATAGGCTTTTTAGTTTTGCCTCTATGGTTTCAAAACTAACGTATTTAAATGTATATTTTGTATATACGTTTGATGTAGCCGCTACTTTTATAGCTTCACCATTTTCAAAGTTTATTGTTTCTGATCTACTTATTTGTTTTGACGTGTCATCTAAATATACAACATAATCTTCATTAAAATAATCTACAAGTGTTACACTATTTGGTACAAATAGTTCAAAATATCTATCTATTAATCCAAAATAATTTCCATTTTCAATTTTTTCTATATCTTGTAATATACACTTTTTAACATCTTCGTTTATATCTGTTTCTATTAAAGACAAAAGTGTATCTTGTACATTTTGTATGTTTTTTGTATCTATTATATATTCTGTAGAAAAATTAATTTCAAATCCTTCTACTGTTTCTTTACTTCTTTGGTCGAGAATAGCAAAAGTTCTGATACTATCTATTACATCACCAAAAAGTTCAATTCTATATGGCATATTTGCTTCAATTGGAAATATATCTATAATTCCCCCACGAATAGAAAACTGTCCCTTAGCAGAAACCAATTCTTCTCTTGAATAACCTAATTTTACAAATATTGAAATTACATCATTTAGATTTACTATATCCCCTAAATTAAATTTTAAATTAAGACCAATATATTCATTTTTAGGAAGCATTGGTTGAAGCAATGCTTCTGTTGTTGTTACTAAAATAAACTCATCATTATTTATTAATTTAGAAATGGCATATACTCTAGCATTATTTGTTTCTCTACTTTGTACATCCACATCAAAATATATAACTTCTCTTGCTGGCATAAAGACAATTTCTTTATCTGTATAAAATTTCATATCTTGAATAAATTTTTTAGCTGTAGTTACGTTCGGACACACAACAACTGGGCGCACATTACTATAGTTATATAAACTATATATAACGTGTGCCTTTGATGCATCTGTAAGTCCTGTTATGCTTAAATCTTTCTCTTTATTCTTTATGCTATTTAACAGTTCATTAAACTTACTATGTTTTGGTAACTCTTTAACTATCGGGTTCATATATTTTCCATCCTTTGTTAATATAATATTTTTGTTCTCTTTATAACATAATCCATATTTTCATTTACAAACTCTTTAAATCCATCCATAATATAATTTGGATTAAATGAATATTCTGTATCTTTAGAAATAGTTATTCTAAGCGCATCATTAATATGCATCTCATAACTGAGTATTGCCGGCTTTATATCTATTCTTTCACTTCTATCTATAGATTTTACAAGAACTAATATAGCTGGTTCTGATAGATACTCTTCCATTCTAAATCTATACCACTTTCTTCTATCCTCATATTCACGATTTGTCATCTGAGTCCTATCTCCAAGGTTTGGTATTATTTCATATGTTACAGCATATGCGCTCTCAGATATTGGTATGTCTATATCTTTTAAATACTCTGCTGTAAGCACTACCATACCAACAGGCAATTCTCGATTTAGGCCTTTTATCATAAAGGCTGGTTCAACGTGCTCTTCAAGAGTTACGTCACAAATTTCTGCTGTGCTTTCTATTCCCAAAGAAATGTTATCTGCAAATTCAATATCTGGTTCATTATCTTTTGTATATGTTACATATATACCAGCTCTAACCATAGCCGTTTCTATAACTGTTTTTAAGTCTTTCGCTGGAATATATGATGCTTCTTTAGATTTTGTATATGTTATACGGACTTTGTACATAATACGCCTCCTAAATCTTATCTATTATATCACAAAAACAAAATATCTACAATAGTCGATTTAAATTGTTTTTATGTAACCACGTACTTGTTAAAGCCTTGCATTTTAGCCGAATATATGTTATAATATATATGGTTTTAGTTTTTACAAAGAAAATAATTTTTAATTGGAGGCAAAAAAGATATGACCGAAATCAGACCTGAAATCCGACACGACTTTGTACCCCTCACTCGCGAAGAAATCGCTTCTGCATACAAAACCGGTGCTACGGTTACTGGCTTTGTAGAAAGTATCTCTTCTGCTAATAAGGTGCTCGAGGTTAGGCTCGGCAATGGCATTATGGGCATTCTGCCCTTTTCGGAAGCTACTATGTACCCCTTGCGTTACAGCAAAAAGCACAAGTCCAAGGTACCTACTAACATCCGGTGTCTGTCAATGAGAAAAATCCGGGTTAAGATTACTAAAATTTCCGGTGACGAAATTACCCTCTCCCGTAAGAAGAATATGCTTGAAGCATACCTTAAGCTTCAGAATATGGAGAAATCTTCTATGTATATCACCGAAGTCATCGAAAAGAGTGCTTTCGGCGATATCGGCGAAGGACTTACCGGCAAAATTCTCGTCAACGAGGTATGTCGTACTCATATTCATCACGTCAAGCAGCGTCTTTCTGTAGGACAGTTTATTGATGTTGCAATGATGGATGTCGACAGCGAAAAACGTTTTGCTGCATCCTACAGACAAACATTCAAGCCTTTCCGCAAAGAAGACTATCCCGTAGGTATGGTTGTTACCGGAAAAATCGGCGACTGGATCCAAGTGGCAGATACTTCCAAGTATTATGTGGAAATCACACCTCAGGTCGCGGCAATTTTGACCGTCTACAAGCATCACCACCTGGACTATGGTACCGAAGTGGAATGTATCGTAACAGGCGCAAACGACAAAGGTCTGTATCTCGAACTTTTGGAAAACCCGTAAAACAATAGCAGAGAATGTCTAATAAGACATTCTCTGTTTTTTTATCTATTTTCTCTAAATAAATACATATCTTTTTCGTGATATTGCTTTGAAACATTTCTTAGCATTCGTGCTCCTATCATTGAAAAAATAATACCATTTTTTCCTGTTGCTAAATTACAATATACATTTGGCATATTATCTATCTCATCTATAATAGGCAGTCCATCTTTCGTGTCTAAATACATTCCACTAAAGCAATTAGTTATTTTAACATCATTGGTTACGTTTAGTAATTTTTTAAACGTCAAATACATCCTTTTATACTTACCATCTGCAAACTTCATATCATAATGTTCATTTAACATTCGTTCATTTTGCTTTATATCTTCTCCACAAATTATAATTCTTTTATCCGGCGTAAACCCTATAGTTGTATGTGGATAAACTACATCTTTTGCTACTATATTTATTTCATTTTTTTCTAATCCATTTACCTTTTCAGTAATAATTGTAAATGTTTTATTTAAGTTTATACTCTCCTCTTTTAAATATCCTAACGAATGTATACCATTAGTAAGTATTATACTTTTAGAAAATATTTTGAACCTATTACCTGTAATACTTTCTACTAGTTCATCTTTACAAGTTATGTTAGTTATATTTGTATTTTCATATATCTCTACATTTTCCATTTTATTTAAATGTATAAATATTAACTGGGTAAGCAAATATGGATTCATTATAGCAGCCGAATTAGGAAATATAATACCTGTTCTTAGATTAATAAGCGGATCTTGTTCGAGATATTCAATATCTGTATTATTTTTTCCTAACCTTTCAAAATTTTTATACATACCTATTTTATTTGTTATTTTATCTGAATAGTACATTAAATCTAGTTGTTTAAATTGTAAATTATTAATATACTTTTTACACGCTTCGTCCTCAGACAAGTCATTTATTATATTTTTTATATCCTCTAATGCTTGTTTGCATAAGTTATTACATTTCGTTACGTTTTTCTCAGATAAGTTTTTAACTGTTTTATTATTAAAATCCACTCTTGTCTCCACTGTACCGTCCGTTTGCATTGTAGCACCATATCCAATTATATTTTTATCTACTACAATTACATTAGCACCTTGCTTAGCTTGCATATATGCAGTAAGAGCTCCGCCTATTCCTGCACCTATTACAAGTACATCACATTTTTTATCTTTACTTAAATATGGGTATTTTTGTATTATCCCCACATTTTCATTCCAAAACATATTTCCCTCAGTTACGTTCATATTTCTACACCTCATATATATTATTTTAATTTTAAATAATAATATACATTTTTAGGAAATTTTAGTTCTAAATTTTAAAGCTTGTACATATATATTAATTGGAGGGATTCAAATGAAAAAAATTATATTAAAAAACAAATCATTAATTTGTATAATATTGCTTGTTACTATGTTTATTTCTTGTATTAGCGTTTATGCATATTCTTCTCTTACAAGCTTTAAACCAACATATGGGAAGCTTACAAGCAATGTAAATTTTAGAACTACAGCTTCTACGAGTACTGGAAAAATACGTACTTTATCCAAAGGAACAGCTGTTAAAATGGTAGGAACTATAGATAATTTCTATATTGTCCAACTTGGAACAAACGAAGTTGGTGTCGTAAGTAAGTCCTACGTAAAATCTACTACAACTGCCCCAAAAGGTGCTAAAACGTATACAAGTGTGAGTGTTAAAAATGTTACAACTACAGATAAAGTTAATTTACGTAGAGGACCTGGTACAAACTTTGCTAAAGTTACTACTATTTCTAAAGGAACTAGTTTAAAAGCTGTCGGATATATATCTGACTGGTATATTGTTGTTACAAAAGATAACAAAGTTGGATGTATTAGAAAAGATTTACTAAAAACAAATTCCACTTCATCTGGTAATACAACATCCAATAATAATACAACCTCTACTTCCTTTAGTATGAGTGCAAATGAAAAAATTATTTTTGATTTACTAAATAAAGCAAGAACTAATGCTGGACTTCCAAAACTTTCAGCAGATGCGAATTTATTTAAAGTAGCTAGGCTCAAAGCACAAGATATGGTTAAAAATTCATACTTTTCACACACATCTCCTACTTATGGCAGTCCATTCAAAATGATGAAAACTTATGGTGTAAGTTATAAAGTAGCTGGAGAAAACATTGCAGGAAATCCAAGTCTTCAAGATGCTGTTACAGCTTGGCTTAACTCCCCTACACACAAACAAAACATCTTATCTAACTCATATAATTATATTGGTATTGGAATAGAAAAAAGTGATACATATGGATATGTAATATCTACTATGTTTATACGGTAAATAACAAAATATATAACAGTAAAATCACCTAGTAAATACTCACTAGGTGATTTATAATTTATTTTAAATATTCATTGTACTTGGCACTATTTGCGTGGCAAATGGCTATTGCCAAGGCATCTGTTGTATCATCTAGTTTTGGCATTTTTTCTAGTTTAAGCATATCTTTTACCATATTTTTAATTTGTATTTTATCTGCTCTACCATAACCAATTAATGCTTGTTTTACTTGAAGGGGTGTGTACTCATTTATTTGTATATTATGCTCTTCAAGAGTAAGGAGAATTACACCTCTTGCTTCTGCCACCTGTATTCCAGTTGTTATATTTGTATTAAAAAATAACGATTCAACCGCTGCAGCATCTATATTATATCTTGAAATTACTTCTTCTAAATCCTCGTGTATTTGTTTAAGTCTAGTAGATAGTTTCTGACCAGCCTCTGTTGTTATTGAGCCATATTCTACAGGCCTATATTTATTATTCTTATATTCTATAATTCCATAGCCAACTCTTCCAAAGCCTGGATCTATTCCTAAAATATACATTACATTATCCCTCTTTTTGTATTTTTTAAGTTAGCATATCAAAAGCACGTATAAGTTCTGCGTTTGTAATTGCACTTACTTCATATCCATATGCTTTTTTTGTTTTTTCATCATATCTATATCTAACTGTTCCTACTGTGTTTTTTCCTATTTCACTTAGCGTTTCTTTAACTAAATTATATGCTAATTTTTGACTTGCTCTTGTTACTCCCATTTGTCTTAAATTCGCTTTTAAGAAATGTACCATAAGATGTGGATATAGATATCCATCATACTGTTTTGTATTAACTGCACCTAGTCTCATCCCATATGCCGTATAAAGCTGTTTAAATGCTGTATCTACTAGTTTCATAAATATTGTTTGGTCTTTTATAACTGGATAAGATAAACTTAGTGCATATATCATATCAAAAGTTGGATAAGAAGGTTCAGCCACTTCATATTTTAATACATTGCTATCTTTATCCCAAAAACTTTTAACTATATTTTCTCTTAGTGTTTCAGAAATAGTATAAATAAATTCAGATTCTTCACGAAACTTGTCCGCAAGTTCAACAAATATTCTTAATGCATTATACCAAAGTGCATTTATTTTTATATATTTTTTGCCTTCAACCATAAGTAAAAAATCTTGGTCTGTATAAATATCTTTATTTTTTCTATCTAAATATTCATATATATTTGTTTTTATATATTCATAAAACTCTCTTATATGCTCATTAGGCGCTTCTGATTCTACTAAATATCTATTTAGTGCCTCTATAAACAAAAGCATAGTTTCACATCTAGCATATTCGCTTAATTTATATGTTTCATCTTTAAGTTTTGCCATCATACTTTCTAGTATCTTATGTGCCTCTTTATATCTCTTAAGTAATAAATAATTGCCTTCTATAGATATTATTATATTTTTTACGTACTCATCATTTTCGTGCACAGCGGGTAACATTTCAAGAAGCACAAGACGCTTCTTTTCTTTATCTATATAATGTAGATTATATGCTGTTTTTGCAAGATCTAATAATTCATGATAATTTTCATCTATATTTCCATATCTTATTTTATCTCTTGTTTTTATATCCACTTCAATATCATAAGACTTGACTGTTCGTATATCTATTTCTTCCGTTGCTACAAAAATACTAAATGTATTTGTATTACCATTTTTTACACTTGCTTCAAAATTTCCAGGCACAAACAAATCTTCAACATATGTTTTGGTTATACCTTGTTCTGTTTCAAAATCATAATTTACTCCACATATATAACTTTCTTTTTTGTCATATTTCATATTAGTAGATGCAATATATAAATTCTTTTTATCCATTATGCTTAATGTTATTTTTGTTGACGTAGGCTTTGTAGTCGTTGTATATTTCATATCACTTTGCCTTTTAGTACTAAAAATTCCTCTATTTGTTACTAAAGGAGATACGTTAATTTTTACTAGTTTACCTGTATTATTAGTAACTTTGTAATCTATGCAAAGTATTTTTGAATTTGTATCTAACTTATACTTTTTCTCTATAAAACAACCATTTACATTATATATGTATGTTGGTACAGGTTCATTTGTAAACTCTTCTAAATACTCAACACCACCATAATTATTCTCGCTTGTTTTTATATCCATTATATTAAACTTTTCGTGTCCTACTTGTACAACATCTATCATTTTAGATAAATATACTGTATCTTGTTTAGGCTCTTGATATATATATATACCATGATAGGGTGCAAAATTTTCACCCGTAATTGAACTGTTTATATATATGCCTTGGTTATTTGATTCTATATATTCTACCTTAGCATCTGATTTTAAACTTTTATTTACTCTTTTGTATACCATTTTTTACCCCTAGCTCAATATATCTTTTTTGTTTTTATTTTTTAATTATACATTATAAT
>JAZSRF010000073.1:0-4432 GCA_045538335.1 Clostridia bacterium
AGCCTCAAGGCTTCTAGCGTTTCTCATTTGTTTGTTACTCCTTATTTGTGTTTTTAGTTTATACTAAAAGGGAAAGAAAATCAACTAGAAGTCGGAGGCCAAGCGGTCTTAGGAAGACAAGGTAGAGAGTCAACTCCTTGGCTCACAGAACGACATGGCTACGATCCGACTTAGCCTCAAGGCTTCTAGCGTTTCTCATTTGTTTGTTACTCCTTATTTGTGTTTTTAGTTTATACTAAAAGGGAAAGAAAATCAACTAGGTTTGTTAACTTTCTTTTTTTGTTTTAAAGTTTTTGTTATACCATTACAATGTTAATATCTCTGGTCCATCTTCAGTTATTACAATTGTATTTTCATAATACGCAGATAATTTACCATCCCTTGTAGAAACAGTCCATTTATCTTTACCCACAACTATTTCTGGAGAACCTACTACAACCATTGGTTCAATAGCTAGTGCCATACCAACTTGTAATCTTTCGCCCCTACCTTTTTTTCCTATATTTGGCACACCTGGATCTTCATGCATTTCCCTTCCTATTCCATGCCCTTGGTATTCTCTTAAAAGATTAAATCCTGCATTTTCTACTACAGTTTGTATAGCATTTGAAATATCTCCAATTCTATTTCCTGCTACTGCTTGATCTACTCCAGCAAAAAAAGCTTGCTCTGTTACTTTAACTAGCTTTTTAGCTAAAGCAGAACCTTCTCCAACTATAAATGTACGGCCAGCATCTGCGTGGAATCCACCTTTGTATACTCCAACATCTACGCTTACAACATCACCTTTTTTTAAAGGTTTAGAATTAGGTATACCGTGTATTATATCTTCATTTACACTTATGCAAGTTGCATGTGTATATGTTTTTCCTCCTTTATATGGGCATTCAACACCTCTAAAAGATGGAATTGCTCCGTGTTTTAACATTACGTTTTCTGCAACATAATCTAGGTATGCTGTAGTAACACCTTCACGTATATTTTTTTCTATTTCTTTTAAAACTTCCTTCATTATTTCAGCCGGAACCTTCATTGCTTCAATATCTTTTTTAGATTTAATGTATATCATAACGCTTCCCTTACTTTACTATTTCAATTCTTTTAATAGGTCTTCTGTCACATTTTTAGATGTTCTACCTACTTTATCTCCTGCTTTTTCTACTTTCAGTACCCCTCTAGTTCTATAATATTCTAACACAGGCTTTTCATTTGCATAATATATATCCAGTCTATTTTTAACTGCTTCTGGAATATCGTCGGCTCTTTGTATTACTTCACCACCACATAAATCACAGATGCCTTCAACTTTTGGCGGGTTATATTCTATATTATATCCTTTCTTACAGTATCTACATAGTCTTCTGTTTGTAATTCTTCTAATTAATTCGTCATAATCTACAGACAAATTAATCGCCAAATTCACTTTCATGTTTTGTTTTCCTAGCATCTCATCTAGTTTTTTACATTGTTCTTCTGTTCTTGGATATCCATCTATTAGTGCTCCATTATCTATTACATCTTGTTTTGAAAGTCTGTCTTGCAATATCCTTGTTGTAAGTTCATCTGGGACTAAATTACCTGATGAAATATACCTATTAGCCTCTATTCCAAGTTCAGTCTCCTTTTGTATATGTTCTCTAAATATTTCTCCTGTAGATATATATGCAAGATTTAATTCTTCCGCAAGAGCTATACCTACTGTACCTTTACCGCTTCCTTGAGCACCAAGCATTACTATTACCATAAATACCTCCTGAACACTTTAATATTATATAATAATTTTATGCCAAAGTAAAGAAAAGTAACAATATTATACTAGGTATCATAATATAAATTGGAGGTATATTATGGATTACTTTAACTATTATTCAAATTATGGAGACTTTTATATGCCAAGAGAGAATCTACCTTGGATATTAGATTTTACAAACAAAAGCACGCAGTACAATTTAAACACAGCTGTTACTATGGTAAAAAACTCCGTTTCAGATGAAGCAGAAGATGCTGCTATGTATGAAACATTAATTAATATGGCACCAACAGAAGAAGCAAAAGAAATTATAACAAACATACGTGATGATGAAAGAATACATAATAGAATACTTAGAGAAGTATTTACAAAACTTACTGGTGTAGTTTTACCAAATATGACAGATACTGCAAATTATCCAAAGATAACATATATAGATGGTATTAAAAAAGCTTTTATGGGAGAATTAAAAGCTGTAGAAAAATATAGAGAAATACTAACATATCTGCCAAACAAGGAACTATATAACAAAATACTGTATATTATGACCGACGAAATGAAACATGCTATACAATATAATTATTTAATAACAATGTATTTAGATAAGAATTAAGAGAGCATACGCTCTCTTAAGGGGAAAAATGTATTCATATGTGTATGAATGTAGTAAATATTTACTACAACTATAGTATATACTACAATTTTGTATAAATTATTTTTTTATTGTGTGAAGTTGTGTGAAAAATAACAGGTGGCTAAATAGCCACCCATTATATTTTTAAAGGGTCTTTGCAAATTTAATTGCATTTTGCTTCTTAAGGAAGGACAGACCCTTATACATCCTTCCTTCTTTGTCATACACGTAATAAATTCCGTGTTTACAAGCTACCATCCACCCGTTTTCACAAACAACAATAGATTCGAACTGAATGTCCAAAATCATACGAGTTCCGTTGGTAACCCCACACTTCATACCACTTTTTATGACAGCCAAGCCTTTGGCGCACAACTCAATGTGCACATCCTGTCCGGTGGTAACCGAACTTTTCGCTACACCAAGTACTTTTTGCATATCCTCGTTCCATCTGGGTCTACTTACCGTGCTTACTGTAGGTTTTGTCTCTGTCATTCTTGTTCCTCCTATAATATTTATTTTAGAGCACAACATTAACCAAATATATTATAGCACATCCCAAAAGAAAAGTAAATAGATTACATAAAACTTACATTTTGTTATAAAATTCGACAAAAAAAGATGCCCAAAGCATAAACCTTGAACAACCTTTTTATTTTGTATATATTATACTTACTCACACTTATGTATTAGTCTAAGAAACCATCATAGTGTCTGCTTACCATTTGTGATTCTATAACTTTAAGAGTTTCTAATGCAACACTTACTACGATAAGTATTGAAGTTCCTCCAAAAGATATTGAAAGACTTGGCATTGCCGCTTGACATACAACTGGTAATACTGCAACTAGTGCTAGGAACACTGCTCCTGCCCAAGTTATATTTTTAAGTACTTTATTAATATAATCTGCTGTATTTTTACCTGCTCTAATTCCAGGGATAAATCCACCATTTTGTTTTAAATTGTTAGACATTTCCACAGGATTCACAGTAAACATTGTGTAAACAAATGTAAATCCTACTATTAATAACATGTAAATTACTGCATAAGCAACTAAGTACCAAATTGATTCTGTAGATGCTGAACAAACTTTAAGAACTACTCCCCAAAATCCTGTTGCTGCACCTTTAGTTACAAGTTGTATTATTGTTGCTGGTATCATCATAAATGACATAGCAAATATTATTGGCATAACTCCTGCCATAGCCACTTTTAGTGGTATATGAGTATTTTGTCCACCAAACATTTTTCTACCAACAACTCTTTTTGCATAGTTTACTGGTATTCTTCTTTCAGCTTGTTGTACAAATATTACTCCACCAAGAAGTATTACAAATGCTATTACCACTGCTGCAACTATTAAAATATTCCATTTACTTTGAGCTGCAAAAGCAGATAATGCTGTAATCGCTCCTGGTGCTCCTGATACGATACCTACAAAGATAATCATTGAAGTACCATTTCCAATTCCATTTTCAGTAATTTTGTCAGATAACCACATAAGTAGTGCTGTACCAGCCGTTAAACATACAACAAATAATATCATACCAAACACTTGGTAAATACCATATGACATAGCTGGTAATAAGTATGCTTTATAGTTTAAGTATAATCCTATCGCCTCAACTACTGCAAAAGCTATTGTTAATAACTTTGTATATTTTGCAAGCTTTTGTCTTCCAGTTTCACCTTCTTTAGCAAGTTTTTCTAAAGATGGTACTACTGTTTGCAAAAGATTTAACACAATTGATGCAGTAATATATGGTGATATAGTCATTGCAAATATAGAAAGTCTGTTAAACGCACCACCGGAAATAATATTAATTGTACCTAATATTCCTCCAGATTGTGATTGAACTGCTTCTACGAATGCAAGTTTATTTATTCCAGGTACTGTTATATATGTACCTATACGGAATAATATAATAATAAATATTGTGTATAGTATTTTCTTTCTGATGTCTTTTACTGTAAACATCTTTTTTAGAGTATCAAACATACTATTTCACCTCTATCTTTCCACCTACTGCTTCTATCTTTTCTTTAG
>JAZSRF010000077.1:0-4203 GCA_045538335.1 Clostridia bacterium
CATCTTACAGATAAATGTGCTACAAAGCAAGAAAGTAAAGAAATTATAGAAAACAATATTCAAAAAATATTACAGCTTTGTAATAAAATACTTAAGGATAATAATTCTAATTACTCTATTAAAGCATATATTGGTAAACAATTATATGATGAAAAGCAAATGAATGATATACATATGGATGCTGGTATATATGATTCTTTAAAAATTATTATAGGAGCCGGTCAAGGACAAAATTGGTGGTCTTTAATTTACCCTACTACATTTAACGACATTAGTAATCAAGATATATTTAATGAAAATACCACTTATTCATTTAAAATTTTAGAAATAATACAAAAACTATTTATATAACAGCAAAAGAGAATACATTATATTGTACTCTCTTTTATATATTCTATTTCTTATTCATTACCATAAATCGGTCCACCCACACCAGTGTTTGATGAATCTCCATTTTCTGTTGAACCACCAGGGTTCTCTGGTTGCTCAGGAACTGTTGGTGTCTCTGGATTTTCTGGTATTACTGGAACATTAGGGTCAACCGGAATCTCTGGCTCCACTGGAACTTCTGGAATTTCTGGTTCAGGTTCTGTTTTGTGCAATTTACAAGTATCTTTTGGCATTACATATTTTTTATCACTCGTTTTTGTCTCCTTTTCCCTTGTTATTACAGAAATTTCTTTTAAATCTTCATACATATGACAATAGTCTGTAGGTAAATCTCCTGATACACTACATACCTCTACTAGTTTATGTACTGTACACTTATCTGTTGGAACTTTACCAGAAGCAAATATCTCAGATTTTACTACTTTTCTAGTATCTGCTTTACAAGCATCCGTTGCAACAAGACCTGATACTGTACATATTGTCGCATTTACTATATCACTTGGTTTTTTAAATGAAGCTTTCTTTAAATCTTTATGTATTGTCTTCATTACATTTGTAAATACAACTGTCGCAGTATATGGGTATGTTCCAAGATTTTTTCTTGAGCCTATTTTTTTAGGACTATCATAACCATTCCATACAACCATCGTATAATATGGCGTATAGCCAGCAAACCATTGGTCTTTATCATCATTTGTATTTCCTGTTTTTCCAGCAATTTGTATTGTGCTTGAGAATTTTGCATATGTTCCCGTTCCACTGTTTACAACCGTTCTTAAACAATCTGTAAGCATATATGCTGTGGAAGCTTCCATTGCTCTTGTAACTTTTTTATCTACCGTAGTCAGTATTTCTCTACCTTCACTATCTAAAACTTTAGTATATAACTTCGGCTCTGTATAAACTCCACCATTTGCCATAGTAGCATATGCTGCTGCCATATCTATAACTTTTACATTGGCAGAACCTAACGCCATAGATAAGTTTTTATTAGCAGATGTAAGTGTAGTTATACCCATCATTTGGGCAAACTGGAATGCATAATCTAATCCTACTGATTGCAAAGTCTTAACTGCTGGTACATTCATAGATTGGTTTATTGCTTGTCTTGCAGTAACATAACCATAATAGTATCCATACCAGTTTGTTGGCTTATATCCATTTATATTTATTGGGACATCATCTATTCCCATACCTGGATAAGATACTCCAAGTTCAAAGGCTGGTCCATAAGCCGCTATAGGTTTAAATGTAGAACCCGGTTGAAGTTTTGCATCTACTGCTCTGTTATAATCTAAGCCTTTTTTCTCTCCAACTCCACCTAACATTCCTACTACATTACCCGTTTTATTGTCTATAACAATCGCTGCACATTGCATCATTTTACCATTTTTATCTTTATAGAAATATTTTGTGTTAGTTGCTTGTTTGTCTATAGCCGCTTGAACTTTCGAATCCATTGTTGAATATATTACATAGCCGCTTGAAGCTACCATATCAAAAGCAGCATCATATGTTATTCCTTTTGCTTCAGCTAAATCTCTTGCAACTTCTTCAAATACAGCATCTACAAAATATGGTTGAACTGAAGATGCCGCTGCTATTTTGCCTTTTTTAAATACAAGTTCATAATTTAACGCTTCATCATATTCTTGTTGTGTTATTTTTTCAATTTCTAACATTTTATTAAGAACTACTTTTTGTCTTGCTATAAGTCTTTCCTTAGCCTCATCACTGTTATATGGGTTAGTTCCTTCCGGAGTTTGTATAGCTGCTGCAAGGCACGCACTTTCTGCTAGATTTAAGTCTTTTGCACTTTTAGCAAAGTAAGTCTGAGCCGCAACTTCAATACCATTTGCACCTTCTCCAAAATATATTTTGTTAAGATATGCTTCTAGTATTTCCTCTTTCTCAAGTTCTTGTTCTAAAGAATATGCTCTATACCACTCTCTTATTTTTCTTTTCCAACTTGTCTCTCTATCGTTAGTAACATTTTTTATTAATTGTTGAGTAATGGTACTACCACCAAATGACGAATTTCCTCTATTTAACACGTATGTTACAACTGCTGCACCTGTTCTTCTTATATCTACTCCCTCGTGTGTCCAGAATCTTTCATCCTCTATAGCAACAACTGCGTCTATTAAGTGTTGTGGCAACTCTTCATAGTCTATCATAAGTCTATTTTCACCGGAACTCATTTGACCTATTTGTTTACCTTCGCTATCTAAAACAGTAGATGTTAACTTAAGATTTTTTAATAAAGATAAATCTATTTGATCTGTTTCTTTAATAACACTATTTAGTACACCAAGTACTATACCTACACCAACAATAAATAATGCCAAAAATGTAAAGAATAATATTTTAAATACTTTCTTTGCTCTTCCTTTCTTTTTAGTCTTCTTATTTCCTTCATCTGCCTGCTTTGTATTATTTATTTTTACTCTTTTTAATTTTACTCTCTTTGTTTTATTTTCTTCATTAATAGGCATCAAAATCACCTCAAGAATATTTTACTACAACAAACTACTTTTTACAATACCCACAAACTATTTGAACAAAGAAAAAATACCAACAAAAAGAAAATTAATTCTTTGTTGGTATTTATTCTTCTTCATCGTACTGCTGTAAGGTTTCTTCAAATTCTTCTTGGAACTGGTCCTCAAATTCATCATCTGTTTTTTCTTCTTTGCTCTGTGTCTTAACAGCAAGCTCTGTAAATTTATCTACTAATTTTTCTGAACGTTCCAATAGCTTTATTATTTGTTTTTCCGCCTCGCTAAACTTCTTGTCATTTAAAGATATATCTAAGTACTTTGATTCATCCACAAATATTACTGTTCTGTCCCTAAATATAATGTGGATTCCTAAACACTTTATTCCATGCCGTGTAAGGAACGCCATATACTCTTCAGCAGAAATCTTCCACATATCACACAAAAATGTCATATTGCTTTCCACAGCCTAACACCTCACCTATTTAAATTAAATAAATGTCTATGTAATTTTGGGAAGATTATATCATTTAAACATATAAAAAGCAAGCATTTCATAAGCCGGGTTCTGTTTTAGACAGTCATTAATCTAGGATACATATCACTATATATCTCAAGCCACATTTCGAGAAGGCGGCAAGGTACCCTTAATCTTCCCTATCTGTGTTGCACCAAATGGGGTTTACACACCAATTATGTCACCATAAAAGTTAGTGAGCTCTTACCTCACTTTTTCACCCTTACCTTTCGGCGGTTATTTTCTGTTGCACTTTCCTTAGGATTGCTCCCAGTAGACGTTATCTACCATTACTACCTTGAGGTGCCCGGACTTTCCTCGCAAGACTAGCTTACGCGACTGTCAGAAATACTTGCAATTAGTATTATACAACTTTTCTTTTGTTTTGTCTAGTTTAGAGTAAGAAGACAACATAAAAAGAGGCTTGACCTCTTTTTATGTTATTCATAATTTAATTTTGTTCATCTTGTATATATTTTTATACTATTTCTAAAACTGGTGGTTCTTGTTCTATTTGTAGTTCAGTAATTGTTGCTCCACCGTTTCTATCTATTCTAACTTCCGTAACGCTTAAATCTTCATCTGCTTTTTCTTCTACTTCTTCTTTCATTCTATTTGGACCATACTTACCATATATGTATGCTTTTACTCTAGCTTCAAATGTACTCTTATTTATACCAAAAATATGTTCATAGTCTGTTGGCGTTTCATAAAATTCTCTAAATGCTTTAGTACCGTATGTTTCGATTATATATTCTACTATAGAAATAGCATATTCTTCAGAAAAATTATATTTCA
>JAZSRF010000020.1:0-9152 GCA_045538335.1 Clostridia bacterium
ATTATAGTATAAATATAATATACTAGTGGTGAAAATTATATATTAAGGGGATATGTATTTATGTTGTGGAGAGAAATATTAACTTTTTTAGAAGCAGAGATGGTTACACCTAAACCGTATGGTGTATTTCATTTGCTATGGTTAGGATTAATAATAGCTGTAATTATATTTTTATGCTTTGCTAGAAAAAAGCATAGCGAAAAAAGATTAAAATGGATTTTAGGAATGTATGGAGTTACAGCTTTTATACTTGAAGCATTAAAACAGCTTATATGGTCTGTAGAATATAACGCGGAGTTAAATTCTTTTGTATGGGACTATCAATGGTATGCAGCTCCGTTTCAATTATGTACAATGCCAATATATGTGTGTTTAATATGCATGTTCTTAAATAAATGTAAGATAAGGGATGCTCTTTTAGCTTTTGTTGCATATACAACTATTTTAGGAAGCATAGCATCTGCAATAACACCAGACCAATTATTTGTTTCGGATATATTAATAAATGTACATGCGATGTTCTTACATTTAGGAAGTTTAGTTGTATCCGTATATTTGTTAATGTCTGGGGAAGTTAAGATAAATATTAAAAGTTTATTGATGGCGCTTGTAGTGTTTTTAATTGTTATTGTAATTGCAAATACATTAAATATAGTTATATATAGCAGTGGAGTTTTAAATGGTGAGACATTTAATATGTTATATATTAGCCCATATTTTGAATCAACACTTCCTGTTTTTGATAGTATATATAATAATGTTCCGTATATAGTATTTTTAGCATTGTATATTGTAGCGTTATGTTTAGGGTCATATATAATATTTATCATAGCTAAATGTATTAGTAAAATTAGCTGCAAAATAGCTAAACAATCATAATAAAATATAATATAAAAGTTAAATGTGAAACAGAATGTGTATTGGTACAAAAAAATGTTTCACATTTTTTAATTTTTTTCTTGACATATAATAAAACATGATGTATTATTGTATTAATTCATTAATACAATAAAAAAGGAGTTAATATGGAGTTCGAATTTAATAACAACATTCCAATATATATACAACTTGTAGAACAAATGAAAAGAGATATTATATCTCGGTAAACTAAAATGTGGAGATAGAATTCCATCTGTAAGGGAACTTGCTATGTCAAATAAAGTTAATCCTAATACTATGCAAAGGGCATTAACGGAACTTGAAGAATTAGGCCTTGTTTATACAGAAAGAACAAACGGAAAGTTTGTTACAACAGATGAGAAACTTATAACTGCTTATAGAAAACAAAGTGCGGAAAGACTCACTAAAGAGTATCTAGATGCTATGAGTAGTATTGGTGTAAACAAACAACAAGTAATTGAAAATTTAAATAAATTTGGAGGTAATGTGAAATGAAACTATTAGAATGTGTAGATTTAGAAAAGAAATTTGGTGATAAAATAGTATTAAAAAATGTTAATCTAGTAATTCCAAGAGGAAAGATTATTGGACTTTTAGGAAAGAATGGAACGGGCAAAACAACTCTTATTAAATTAATAAACGGGCTTTTAACACCAACATTTGGCAAAGTATTAGTAAATGAAAAAGAAATTGGTGTAGAAAGCAAAATTATAATATCTTATCTTCCTGAAAGAACATACTTAGATAAATCTATGACGGTAGAGCAGGTAATTAAATTTTTCAAAGACTTCTATTCAAACTTTGATGAAGAGAAGGCAAGAGAACTCCTTAAAGATTTAGATTTGGATACTAGTCTTAAACTTTCTAAAATGAGTAAAGGTATGCAAGAGAAAGTGCAACTTGTTTTAGTAATGAGTAGAAAAGCAGATTTATACATTTTGGATGAACCTTTAGGAGGAGTTGACCCAGCTACTCGTGACTATATCTTAGATACAATTCTTACAAACTTTAATGAAGGCGCGAGTGTAATTATTTCTACCCATTTAATTGCAGATGTTGAAAGAATATTAGATGAAGTAATATTTATAGACAAAGGAGAGATTAAGCTTGTGGCTAATTCTGATGAATTAAGAACTAAAGAGAATAGTTCTATAGATGAAATATTTAGGAGGATGTTCAAATGTTAGTCAAGTTATTAAAACATAATTTAAAAGATTTATTTAAAAATCTAATAGTATTCTATACAATATCTATATTTTTTGCATTACTTACAAGATTATTTTTTATGGTAGATAATTCAATCATTATGGATGTTATAGCAAAAATATGTAGCGGTGTTACTATTTCTATGATATTCAACATTCTTGTAAACAACACAATAAGAGTTTGGGTAAGATTTAAACAAAATCTATACGGTGATGAGTCGTATCTTACACATACATTGCCAGTAAAGAAACATACACTTTACTTATCTAAAATGCTTGGTATGGTTGTTACATTATTTGTAAGTACAGCAGTTATAGCTTTAACACTGTTTATTGCATACTATTCTAAAGAGAATATTCAAATGTTAAAGGATATACTATTACCAGTAGCAGACGTATATGGAACTACAATTGTAGGTATTATACTTGCATTCTTATTCATTGTGTTTTTAGAAATAGCAAATGCTGTTGTTTCTGGATTTATAGGGATAATATTGGGACATAGAATGAATAGTGCTAAAACAGGATTTTCAATATTATTTGGATTTATAGCATATATGGTTACACAAATGGCTATACTTGCAATGATGTTTGCTGTTGCACTATTTAATAAAGATATAATGAACCTATTCGTTACAAATGAAATGATGAGTGTAGATTTAGTAAAGAATGTTATATATATGGCAATAGCACTTTACAGTATAACTTTAGCAGCGGGTTATTTTATAGGATATAAGCTGTTCAAAAAGGGAGTTAATGTAGATTAATGTTAAAGAGGAGTATAGCTTTATGCTGTATTCCTCTTTAATACTTTTTTTGTTAATTGTTACCAGGTAACATTTATATTTGACAATAGTGCCCAATTTTGTTATAATAGACAGCGTTAAACATATAAACTCAAAAAATAATTTAAAGGAGGGATAATATGCAAACTTTGTTAGTAGCATTTTTTGTACTAATTGTATGTAAGCTGGTGTTTTGTTATAAACCAAAAAAAGGCAAAAAGATTTATAATCAAATTATTGCACATAGGGGTTTGCATTTGTTCGCTCCCGAAAATTCATTAGGTGCGTTTGCTACTGCAAAAGGGGCACATATGGGAATAGAACTTGATGTAAGACAAACTAGAGATAGAGAAATCGTGTGCTTCCACGACAGATATACAAAAAGGTTATTAAATATTCCTGGAAAGCTTTCTATGTTTGATTTGGCTACGATAAAAAGATATTATTTGTTAAGTAGTAAAGAAACTGTTCCAACTCTTATTGAAGCAATGGATGAAATTGGAAGAGACACACTTGTTTTAATTGAGCCTAAAGGAAAAATGAACGATGATTATCTTTACCGTTTGCGGGAATTGGCAATAGAGTATAGTAAGCTATACTTCCATACAAAGAATCTTAAGGTGTATTTTAAACTTAAGAAACACATAGAAAGAATATATCCTGCTGAAAAACGGGTCTTTTTCATTTTAAATATGTTTAGAAAACGATTTAATTTTGTTAAGGGTAAAGATTATCATTCGCAAGTAGATAAGTATAATGAACTTGCATCTAATGTAGATATAGAGCTTCCAAGTGTAGAGGATATTTCTTCTATTATTGTTCACGCGATAGAGCAGATGGAAGACAAGAAAGAAATCTTGGCGGCAATTGGTGAGGTTATAAACAAGTATGAATCTAGAGTAAGTCTTGAAGATAAAACCCACTGGGTATTCAATTCACTTTGGCTACACAGAGGAATTGTATCTAATAATTACTTGGAACATTCTAAAGAAAGTATAGAAGCATGTGTAAAATATGCAAGAGAGAACAATATGCGTATTACTATAGAATTCGATGTAATGATGTATAATGGTGAAGTTAGATGTTATCACAAGGATAGAATTTCTAATGTTTTAGGTCAAAGTAAATCTTGTGCAGAAAAAAATAAACTTGAAAATGCAATATCGCTTATGGATGTTTTGAACATTGTAAAAGGTAATCCTAATATTAACCTTGCAATAGACATCAAAGATTACCATATACGAAATAGAGATTTAGAGTATCTAATCATAAAAAATATTCAAAAGTCTGGATATAATGGTAATTTTATAGTGATGTCGTATAATCCGATGGTGCTTACCTTTTTTAAGATGGTTAGACCAGATTGGCTTAGAGCTCAGATAGGTCACAGCTTAAAAGGGCTAAGAAAGGTTCCTTTTTTTAGATTTCCATGGATTTTAAACGGTATAATGGGACTTTTGTTTGATATGTCTTGTGCAGACGTTGTTGTTTTCGATAACAGCAAATGGATATATTACCATATTGCATATCACAAAAACATTCGTGGCAAGCCTGTTTTAATTTATGCGCCTAAGACATATGTTGAACAAGAATCGTTTATAGGAAGAGAGAGCATTGCTAATTTCATAGTTGAAAATGTAGCAGACGAAGAATCTTGGCCTAAAGAATATTTAGAAAGATTTAAGATTAAATAGAGGAAGGAATGAAATCCTTCCTCTTTAGCTATTGCAACAGATATAAAAATATGATATAATCTATTTTGTAAGTATAAATAAAATTTATGTGGAGGAAGTCGTGGAAGAAATAAATAACATTGATTTAAATTTATGTAAGTCATTTTTAGCTGTAGCTAAATCTGGAAGCATATCTAAAGCGGCAGATATGTTATATGTATCACAACCAGCTGTAAGTCATAATATTAAAATGTTAGAGGATAGATTAGAGTGTAAACTATTTAATCGTACAGCAAAAGGTGTTGAGCTTACTGCAGATGCTGAAAAACTAATGTATTATATAGAAAATGCATATAACACAATAAAAACAGGATTTAAAGTATTAAATGATTCCAATGATTTGCTAAAAGGTGAAGTACGAATAGGAGTGCCTACGCATATTTGTGTTTTCTTGGTATCAGATATAATTGAAGCATTTAACAAAAACTACCCTGGAATAAAATTTTCTATAGTTAATAGATCTACTGCAGAAATGGTAGATATGCTAGAAAAAAGAGAACTAGATGTAATTATAGATAGCTATCCTATAGATAGTGCTAGAGAAGATATAATAGTGGATGATTTACTAGAAGTAGATAATTGCTTTGTGGCTAGTAACAAATACACTAATTTAATAAATAATAATAAGGTTATAAGCATAGACGAACTTGCCCAATATCCATTACTACTGCAACAAGCGAAAACAAGTACAAGAAAAGCGTTAGATAGTATAAGAAATAATTCGCAAGAAAGATTTGAACCTAATATTGAGGTTGCGACGACAGAGGTAATGTTAGACCTAGTTAGAAAAGGTTTAGGTATTGGTTATTTTGCTAGAATGTCTGTTATGGATAGAATACAATCTAAAGAGCTTATAGAAATACCAATAAAAGAGGAACTGCCAAAAACAAAAATTGGCATAGTATATATAAAGGAATTCTTAACAAACGCACCTAAAAAGTTTGTAGAAATAATTAAAGAAAAGTCTAGTATGTTAAATGAGCTTAAGAAAAAAACAATTCGTTTAATATTACTACAAGATTGTGTATATAATTGCTCATTTTGTCATAAAGAGGGTATAAAGACAAAAAGAGAAAGTCTTTTAACACCTGAAGATATAGGATATATGTTTAGTGTGCTAAACAACAGATATGGAATAAAGACAGTTCAATTAACAGGGGGAGAGCCTCTTTTAAGGAAAGATTTAAAAGACATAATTATAAACTTGAAAAAGCATGGAGCAAATGTAAAAGTAACTACTAACGGACATCTTTTAAAAGAAAATATGTGGATAGGAGAAATGGTAGATAAACTAAATATTTCCGTACATAGTTTAAATGAGAAAAAGTATGAGGGGATTTCTACAGTAGAAGGTTCATATGAAAAAGTGATATCTGCTATAAAACAAATAAGATTCAAATATCCTACATTAAAAATAAGTATAAATACAACATTATTAAAAGGAATAAATGATAGTTTCGAATCTATACAAGAATTGATTAACTTTGCATCTTCAATAAAAGCAGATTTGAAGATAGTAGAAGTTTATCCAATAACATCAAAATATTTTACAAGTATATCCAATATGGAACCATTAATTAAACAGTTGGGATATAAGCAGGTAAAAAACAGCTTTAGAAAAGCTATATATTTCAACGGAACACATAATATATTTTTACAAAGATGTACATGTAGTATAGTGTCTGAACAAACTGATAAGACGGGTCTTTGTAGAGAAAATAATGATATATATATTAGTCAAGACGGGAAAATAAATTTGTGCAGGTCTACGAATGGAACAATAGATTTATATGATGATATAAAATCTAGAGAGGATGATGAACTTGCAAGTAAGATTAAAAAAACATACGAGAAAATGGGCAGCGGATGTGGCTGTTAGGAGGATTTATGATAGAAAGAGAAGTTAGATATAAAATTAACGAAAGTGTTAGAGAGAAAATTATAAATTCAACATATCCTTTAGAAGATAAAACAAAGTGTGTAGATTTGTGTATGGGTAAATACGGTTTTGATTCTTTAGATAAATTAGGATATATTATACGTTTAAGAGAAAAAAACAAAAAAGTAGTAATGGAATCTAAAAAAAGACTAGAGGGCAATACTTGGAGCGAGGCTAAAATATCTCTTGAATCAATGAAACAAGGCTATGATTTTTTATTAAACGTTGGACTAAAACCATATTTATATATAAATAGAACAAGAGAAGTTAGAGAAATAGATATAGCAAAAGTATTTATAGATGATTTAGAACTACTTGGTAGCTTTGTTGAATTTGAAATGAAAGATGGTTATACATTTGAGGACTTAGAAAACTATTTAAATGATGTAGGAATAGAAAACAAACCAGAAAAACTTTATGGTGACATATTTAAAGAAAAGATAACAGAGCCTGAATTTAGCGATAAATTAAACAAAGCAATTAATAATTTTTTAAATGAAAAATAGATGTAAAGAAGATGTAAAAAGCATCTTCTTTTTTTCGTATAGCTTCACATATAAATTTTGTTTATATAACACATAAAATATTTGTATTTGCATTTATACCCTAAGGTGAATATAATGGAAGTATAAAAGTGAGTTAAGGGGGATGAAAAAATGAATGAATTTAATGATTATAGCATTATACTTGTAGGACTTGGTCCTCACGCTAAAAGAATCTATATGAATCTTTTTAAAAAATATAGAATGAGTCCAAAAATAATCGTAGATTTAAAAAGCAAAAGAAAAGAGATAGAAACTTATCTTGAGGAAAACGATTTCCGTTCAGTAGAATTGTATTTACTTGACGACTATAAAAGAGATAATCTAGAATTAACAAATGAAGATAAAAAAGAAATACAAGACCTAATGATAAGTAAAAATGTCAAATATGCTATAATATCTACAGAGCCTAAATCACATTTTGCTTATGCTAAATTTTTCTTGGAAAATGATATAAACATACTTATGGACAAACCAATTACCGCTCCAATAAATGTAAATTGTGACACAAAACAAGCTTTAAAGATTAAAGAGGAATATGACATACTATGTCAAATGTATAAAAAGAAAAAAGATAAAATTAGCTTTAAGATACAATGTCAAAGAAGATTCCATGAAGGATATATTTACGTTAAAAAATTATTAGAGCAGGTTGTAAGAGAATACAACATACCAATTACATATATAGACATATATCATAATGATGGAATGTGGAATATGCCATCTGAATTTTTAGATAGAGAAAACCATCCATATAAATACGGTTACGGAAAGTTATTTCATAGTGGATATCACTTTATAGATTTACTTGCTTGGCTTATGGAAGTAAATAGAGAAACAAAAGGAAAACAAATAAACAACGCAGAAATGTTTGTTTCTACATATAACCCAGTAGATTTCTTTAATACATTCAATAATTATGACTATAAAAAAATACTTAAAACAAATAGATTTGAAAAATGTATGGAAGCAAAAGAAAAATTTGTAGACTTTGGTGAAATAGACTTTCACTCTGTTATTAATTTTAAACAAGAAGACAAATTAGTAACAAACTGCTCTATAAACCTAATGCAATCTGGCTTTAGTAGAAGAGCTTGGTGTGAACTACCTAAAGATACATATAAAGGAAATGGTAGGGTAAGACATGAAAGATTAAATGTACAAGTAGGACCACTTATGAACATACAAGTACATAGTTATCAAGCATATGAAGTAAAAGATAGAGACCAAATGCAAAATAACGGGGTTGGAAGTGTAGAACATTTCGATATCTATGTATTTAGAAATAGTCAGCTTATTGGTGGAAAAACTTTTGAAACATTAGATATAGCAACATTATCTGAAAAAGATAAAAAATATTTTAACGGATATAACGAAAAAGCTAGAGAGAATTGTTTTGTAAACTTTTTACTTAACATAGATGATAGCTCAGACTTGTTAGAACATAGAACAAGTATTGAAATAACTGAAAAAGCATATGAAGTAATGAGTAAAAAGGATAGTATGATTAATTTTAATATTAAAGTTTAAAGGGGGATAAATTTATGAATGTTATAGCTGAAATAACAGATGAAATGTTTGGATTAGAACGAGTACCATTTAATAACCCAAAAGTGAGATATGGAGCAAGGGGTATAGTAAAAAAAGAAAATGGACTTATAGCCGTATTTTATAAAAAAGCAAAGAATGAATACAAATTACCAGGTGGTGGAATAGATGAAGGCGAAACTCCAGAACAAGCTTTTGAAAGAGAAGTGCTAGAAGAAGCTGGATGCGAAGTTAAAGAGATAACTTTACTTGGAATAACTAAAGAGTTAAAGTCTAAAGAAAACTTCCAACAAGTATCTTATGTATTTACTAGTATAGTAACAAAAGATACTGGTAATGTCCAAATGACTCAAAAAGAAATAGATGAAGGTGGCTCGCTACTTTGGCTTACACCTGAAGATGCATTAGAAAAAATTACAAACTGTGCAAATGAACTTAAAGCATCGGACTATGACAGTGTATATAGAACTAAATTAAGTCGGAGGCCAAGCGATCTTAGG
>JAZSRF010000003.1:0-7418 GCA_045538335.1 Clostridia bacterium
ATTTATTAATACCTCTTACTATTATTTTCTCTTTATTTTTTATTTTTATTCTTGCCTTTTTTCTTGTTATTTTTAGCTTGTTCTTCTAGTTCAGCTTGTCTTCTTGCTTCTTCTAGCTCTTCTTCAGTTAAAGTATATATATCATATGCTTTATCTAAGAAAAGTATACCATCTAAGTGGTCTATTTCATGGCTTAAAACAACTGCTTCTAAGCCTTTTGCTTTAACTTTTATTAGTTTACCGTCTAAATCAAAAGCTTCTACTACAACTGTTTCAGGTCTATCCACATTACCAAATGTATTAGGTGAACTTAAGCATCCTTCTTCTCCTGTTTGAACACCAGTTGCTTTTTTAATAACTGGGTTAATAAATACTTTTGGTCCATCTCCAATATCTATAACTATTATTCTTTTTAGTATACCTACTTGAGGTGCTGCAAGACCAACACCATCAAATTTATACATTGTCTCTACCATATCCATGGCAAGTTCACGTATCTTATTATCTATAGTTTCTATTTCTCTTGAACGTTTTCTTAAAAGTTCGTCATTATCATATCTTAAATTTCTAATTGCCATTTTGTTTTTCTCCTTTTTATTTAGTAAACTACACAGGATTTTTAATAACTGCAATATTTACATTTCCACTTTTTATTTTATCATATTTTTCAAGATTTTCATATATTTTATCTAAAACTTTATTATCTATATGCGTCTTTAAAACAATTTGTACTCTGTATTTTCCGTTTATTTTACTAATGTATGGTACTTTTGGCGAATAAACAGTTACTAATTTATCGCTATTATTTTTTTCAAATATATCATATATTTTTTTACCATCTTCTATAACAGCATCTCTATATTTCCCACTTAATTCTATAACAACTATATCTACAAATGGCGGATAGTTTGCCATCTGTCTAAATTTAATTTCTTGTCTGTAGAAAAACTTATATGAGTTATTATACACTGCATCTAGTACATAATTTTCTGTGTCATATGCTTGCATTATAACACGGCCGGGTTTTGTTCCTCTACCAGCGCGTCCTGCAACTTGAAGTAAGTTTGAAAAACTTCTTTCAGAGGAAGTATAATCTGTTCCTATATTATGGTCAGCATTAATAATACCTACAAGTGTTACGTTTTCTATATCGTGACCTTTACTTATCATTTGTGTACCTACTAGCACATCAATATTTTCATTTTTAAACTTGTCTAAAATTTGTTCGTGTGAACCTCTTTTTACAGTAGTGTCCATATCCATTCTGGCAGTTTTTATACCCGGGAAAGTTTCTATTAATTCTTGTTCAACCTTTTCTGTACCAAGTCCACTTTCCACAACGTTATTACTTCCACAATACATACAACTGTCTTTTAAAGTCTCACAATATGAACAATAATGACAAAGTAATAGCCCATTTTGTTTATGATATGTAAGACTAACGTCACAATTTGGACAACGTATTGGTTTTCCACAGTCTTTACAAGCTACATATGATGAATAACCTCGTCTATTTAAATATATAAATGTCTGCTCTTTATTTTTTATGTTTTTCTCTATTTCCTCTTTAAGCCTGCTAGATAATATCCTAGATTTATTGTTTAGCGTCTCTAGTTTCATATCTACTATTTCCATCTTAGGCACCATAGCACTTTCTGGTCTTTTTAACATTTCATAATAGTCTATCTTACCAGTCTTTGCTTTATACATTGTACCTATTTCAGGTGTTGCAGAACCAAGTAGTAAAACAGCATTTTCCATATATGCAATTCTTGTTGCAACTTCTTTTGTGTTGTATCTTGGTGTAGAACCCGATACATAACTTTGGTCATGTTCTTCATCCATTACAATTAATCCTATATTTTTTAGTGGCACAAACAAAGCTGAACGTGGTCCTATTACAATTTTAGCTTGTCCTTTTACTATTCTCTTATATTCTGTTTGTCTTTCAAGGCCCGTCATTTTGCTATGAAGTACAGATACTACATCTCCGAAACGAGATATAAATCTACGCTTAGTTTGAGTTGTAAGCGATATTTCAGGTACAAGCACAATAGCTGTTTTGTTAAGTCTTAAACATTCCCCTATAGCTTGTAAATACACTTCCGTCTTTCCGCTACCTGTAACCCCCATAAGAAGTGACACATTAAATTTATTTTCGTTTATTTTATCTATAAGGCTGTCTATTACCTCTTTTTGTTCTGATGTTGGCGAAAGTTTTTCCGTTCTTTCTACAGAGTCAAAATCTATAATGTTTATATCTTGTTTTTCTAGCTTAATATAGCCTTTTTCTTCTACGGCTTTTATAATGGCACGAGACACTCCAAGAGAATTTATTATATCTTCAAGTGGAATATTATTAACTAAAGCGAGTTCCCTAACTAGTTTTATTTGCTTTGCACTCGTTATTTTTTTTAACTCTATGTCCTGTTCAATGATATCTTTGCTTACGCATAGTTTTACAACTGTTATTTGTTTTCCTATTATATTTTTTTCTTTTAGTTTGCCTTGTGAATATGGAAGCATTAATTTTAGAGCTGTATATACGTTACAAAAATACATTTTAGATATCCATTTAGCAAGTTTTAATCTGTTCTCATCCAAATAGCTTTCAGTGTCTAATATTTGAGATATACACTTTAACTTTGAACTAGCTTCATCTAAATCCCTAGTTAATTTTACAATTATTCCTTCAACTTGCCTTCCTTTTCCTTGACCAAAATTTACTAAAACTCTTTTTCCAATTTCAACTTGCTCTTCATCTTCAGGTTTTATTAAATAATCGTAAACTTTGTTTAATTTTTTATTAGTGTTGTCTATAAGTACTTTTGCTACCATATATTCACCTCCACTTATCTAGTAATAATGAGGGCTACTCACCCTCATCAAAATCCACTTCACTCCATACTTTATATGCTCTTATTATTTTTGAAGCAACCCCTTCAGGTTCAAGATTTGTTGTATCTATTACATAATCATAATTATCCATATTATGAATATCCACGTTATATAATTTTACATATCTCTCTTGCTCCGATGCTTCACGTATTTTTATAGCATTAAGTGCTTGTTCCACATTTGCATAATCTTCTTCTTTGCCTCTTTTTGCCGAAGCTTTATAAAGTCTTTCTGCTGCGACATTTTCATCTGCTATCATATAGACCCTAAACGCCTTAGGTGCAAGATAAAATCCTAATCTTGCATCTATTATAATATTTTCATTTGAATCAATAACGTCTTTCGTCTTTGCTTCTATATTTCTATCTATATCCGGATTAGATTTAACATATTCATTAAACTCTACTAAATCCATATTATTTTCACGAGCAAGGCTCCTGAAAGACTGACTTGCTTTATACAAGCCATATCCTAATTTTTCTGCAAGAATTGACGCTACTTCTGTCTTTCCTACAGCTATATTTCCAGATATACAAATCATTTGTTTTTTCATGAAATACCTCTATTATTCTACTATATCTACTTCGTCTTCCACTATTATATCTTGATTTACAACAGCATCTGCAGCTTCTTTTTCTACTTTTACTTTATCTTCTGCTATTTCTCTTGTAGCTATATCTACTGCGTCAGTTATATCTGGATCTCCTTCTTCTATTCTTCTTTCTGCTATTTGTCTAGCTCTTTTAGCTACTGCAATAGCTAGTTCATATCTTGTTCCTACTTTTGGCATAACTTCATCTACACTTGGTTTTGCTAACATTTCAATTCCTCCTAAATCATACTATTATATTTTACCATAGCATAAAAATATTTTCAAGTCACAAACCTCAATGTATTTAATAATATATATAATCCGTAAGTAGAAAAAAGAAAGTCAATGTTTTTAACATCAACTTTCTTTGTTCTTTTAGAATTCGAAGCAATTGTCACTTACGTATGCTTTTTCCAAAATGTAATTCCAAATGTTTTTCGGAACGCTTGTCTCAGGAATAATTACAGACTTACCACACTTGGTACAATGCGTGTAAAGCTGAATGCGACCTTTATAGCCGGTAGGCCTAATCTTGATTTCATCCCGGTCCACATACATTACGTACGGCTTCTCGCAATTTTGGTTGCCACAGGAACACTTGCATACATCGCATTTAACTGTCATCCAGTTAATTTCCTTCTTCCTGCCAATATGAAACTTGAACAATTTCATATTCTACCTCCTTAATTAAGTTAGTTTTTAATTTTAACACATTAATATTATACCATATATTGACGTTACAGTCAAACAATTTACATAATACAATGTCTGTTCCTTATTGATAAACTCTTAACATTAGGTAAATTGGTTACCACTTTTGTTACGCAGTCCAGTTTATCTGTTACTATATCATATCGTTTATTTTGCTCATCTAGCAAATAATAGTCGTTTTTGCTACATTCTATATTACAATCTTTTCTAGATTTAGAATTTGTAACAAAACTACTTATAACACAATATCTTGTAGTCATAGCTGTAACTAAATCATATACTTGTTCCGTTTCATATTGTTTATATACATCATCTATTAACAAATCTCTTTCAATAAGCGGTGTTACAACATCTATTCCTAACATTTGCAATTTAGCTGCCGTATATTTATTTGTAACATTTAATGAATAATCCGCTACTAATTCAACCTTATATTTTTCTTTTAGTTCACTACAAATATCTATATACCCTATATTACCTATAAGGATTCCCGAAACACCTAGATTTATTAATCTTTCAATGTTATCTTTTATATATTTTGTTAGATTGTTAAGAGTAACGTTAGGTATCGCAAAATATATTTTGCATTTATCTAGATATTTTAGTATCTCTTTTTCATAGTATTTAAAGTCTACGGCATTTATATATATGATGTCCAATTTTTCTTTATACTTTTGTTCATAATATTTTAAATAATTTACATCCTTGTTATATCTATAAACATATAATGAATTTGTATTTGTTATATGTTTATTTTCTGTTATTCTAGCTTTCACTGTTAAAACTTCGTTTATTCTATCTTTTATATTATCTATTTTTCTTATTTGCAATTTACCTTGTTCCAAGCATTCTACAATTTTATTTCTCAATTCATTTAATTTTGAACTTGGCACAAAAAGTATGTTTTGTATATCTACCTCTACATTAAACTTTACAGAAGTAGTTTCTGTTTTGGAAAAAGCTTCTACAATTTTTTCTTTAGTTACTCCACTTGTTTTTGCTTTCTCTGGCATATATTCTATTTGTATCGTAATACCATTTACAATAGCTTTTAAATTTTCATTTTCTTTTATGATAACCTTTATATCATATTCTAGTTTCTTTAAGTTTAAAGTAGTATATTTTTGGTATTCATTGTTTAATTCATTACTTGATGTTTTATATATATTTTGTCCAACCTTTACATTTCTTATATCTCCAAGCCAAGCAATATTTCCTTCACTTACCTTTTTGTTTATAACGTTAAAGTTGTCATCACGAATGCAAGTAACTATTGTTGAAGCTGTAGAATCATCTGTTTCAATACCATCGTGTAAATTTATTTCCTCTTTAAGTTCTAACTTTATATATTCTTTTTTTACTTTAAGTACTTTACCTAGCAACAAGCCTGTATTTTTTGGACTGTTCTCAGATATACTTTCTCTATATTTTACTCCATTTAAATAACCATCGGATTTTCCACTTCTATTAAATAGTTGTAACACTTGCTTATCTTGAACATCTGAATAACCGTAATCTATTGCATTTCTGTAATTCTTAACAACACCTGCTACATACTCTGGTGTTTTGTTTCTACCTTCAATTTTTAAAGAATATACTCCCGCTTCTATTAATTTATCTATCTTATCTAATCCAAATATATCTTTTTTACTTAGCAAATATTTCCCTTTATGTATAGTTTTATTGTCTGTACTGTATAGAGAATATTTTTTTCTGCAAGGCCCAGCACAACTACCTCTATTAGCACTTCTATTTCCAATTATTGCACTCATTAAACATTGCCCTGAAACTGAAACACATAAAGCTCCGTGAACGAACACCTCTATTTCCATTTTTGTATTTTGTGCTATTTCTTTTATCTCATCAATGCCAAGTTCCCTAGCAAGAACCACTCTTTCAAAGCCTAATTCTTCAAGTATTTTTACCTGCTCTAAAGTGCATATACTCATTTGTGTACTTGCATGAAGACTTAAATCCGGCATAAGTTTGTGTATTAAATCCGCTATACCCAAATCTTGAACAATTATTCCATCAAGACCCACTGTATACAATTCATATACATCTTCTAACGCTTGCTTTATTTCACCATCTACAAGCAAGGTGTTTAAAGTTAAGTACACCTTTACATCTCTTTTATGTGCATATTGTATAGCATCTTTATATTCGTCAAGTTCAAAGTTAGAAGTCATAACTCTTGCATTAAAGTTTTTAAGTCCCATATATACGGCATCAGCCCCAGCGTTAATGGCAGCTATGAAAGCTTCATAACCACCCGCTGGAGCTAAAAGTTCTATATTGTTTGAATTAATATTATTCATCCTTTAACCTCATTTAATTTTATTACCAAATAAATAGAATTCTGACAAGTTATCTTGTTGCATTATAACATAATACCCAAGACCTGTTTCTATAGTTACGTATTCACCGTTTTGTTCTTGTATTGTTGTCTTAGAAAATAATATTGGCATATCTAGATTAAACATTACAAAGTCTGTTACAAACAAAAGTGCCCAAAAGCTGACAATTATCCCTAATGATATTAAAACTGTACCTATAGTAATTTTTGTTCTTTCCTTAGAATAAATACTCATAAATCCCCCTAAAAATGTACCTTCATTTTATATATTGGACCGTTTACCATAAATTTTTCTTCATATTCTGTCATAATATTAGGTTCTTCATCTTTTAATTTACCACTTTCTATATCGCTATGCAAATTTAAAGAAATATATATAATATTCATTTTATTTTTGTTCATATTCATTATAGAATACTCAAATAGGCCTCTATTATCTGTCTTAAACTCTATCAAACCATCTTTTTTCAAAATCTTTTTGTATACTTTCAAAAACGCATCTGATGTTAAACGTCTTTTCTCGTGTTTATTTTTAGGCCACGGGTCACTAAAATTCAAATATATCTTATCTACTTGTCCATCTTCAAATATATTTTCTAGATCTAATGCGTTATAATCTAGAACAAATAAATTGCTTAATTTTTTATCTATTTCTTGTTCAAATCTTGCTATTTTTTTAGTTGCTAGTGCAACTACTCCTTTATTTAATTCTATTCCTATATATAAATTCTCTGGATGACGTCTAGCGCATTCAGATATATATGCACCTTTTCCTATTCCTATTTCTAAACAAACTTGATTATATTTATTACTACATATAAGCGACTTAATATTTTGTATATCTGTTATATACTTATCTGT